>CALFYA010000434.1 GCA_937952925.1 uncultured Moraxellaceae bacterium | reverse complement strand
TGGCACGATTTTGCCAAGCAACGCGGCTCACGCATGAAATGTCAACAGACCCTAAACGTTCAAACAAACAGCCGCTCAAATGAGCGGCTGCTGTGGTCAATCAACAGGTCTTACAGGGCTGCTTTTGGCAAAATCGGATAGGCTGCGCCACCCATTTGCTGTGCAATCCGCAACACTTGGCAGCTATAGCCGACTTCGTTGTCGTACCAGACGTACAAAGTGGCGTGGTTGCCATTGACGATGGTGGCTTGCGCATCAAATACACCCGCCGAACGCGAACCGATAAAGTCGCTGGAGACGACTTCAGTGGAGTTGGTGTATTCGATCTGACCTTGCAGGTTGGAGAACAAGGCGATTTGACGAATAAACTCGTTGACGTCGTCGCGGCTAGTGGCGTTTTTCAAGGTCAGGTTCAAGATTGCCAAGCTGACGTTTGGTGTAGGAACACGTACCGAGTTGCCGCTCAGTTTGCCTTTGAGTTGTGGCAAGGCTTTGGCAACGGCTTTGGCTGCACCAGTTTCGGTGATGACCATGTTCAGGGTCGCTGCACGGCCACGACGGTCGGCTTTGTGATAGTTGTCGATCAGGTTCTGGTCGTTGGTGAACGAGTGGACGGTTTCAACGTGACCACACTCAATGCCATATTTTTCGTCGATGACTTTGAGGACTGGGGTGATGGCGTTGGTGGTACAGCTTGCTGCACTGATGATTTGATCTTCATCCAAGATGTCGATGTTGTTGACACCGTACACCACGTTTTTCATCTCACCTTTGGAAGGTGCCGTCAGTACCACGCGCTTGATGCCTGCGCAGCCCAAGTGTACCGACAGACCCGCCATGTCACGCCATTTGCCGGTGTTGTCGATCAGCAAGGCGTCTTTGATGCCATAGGCTTCATAGTTAACATCGGCTGGATTATTGGCATAGATCACTTTGATGTAGTTGCCATTGGCAATCAGTGCTTCGTTTTCTTCGTCGACCGAAATGGTGCCATCAAACGAACCGTGGATCGAGTCACGACGCAGCAGCGATGCACGCTTGGACAGATCGTTTTCGCTTGATTTACGCACCACGATGGCACGCAGACGCAAGCCACGACCCAAGCCGCTTTGCTCAATGATCAGACGCGCCAAGATCCGACCGATACGACCAAAACCATACAACACCACATCGGTGGCTTCTTTGGCTGGACGCGCAGGCACACCCGCCAGCACGTCGTCGAGCAGTTGATCAATGGTTTTGCCAGTTTCTTTGAGTTGGATCGCAAGCTTACCCAAGTCGATTTCACAAGCTGGCAAGTTGTCACGTGCCGACAGTGCTTCGAGGATCGGCATGGTGTCTACGGCAGACAGTTCAACCGAGATCATGCGTGCACGGCGATGCGCTTTTAAAATTTGGATCACCGAACGGTTAACCAGCGAACGGTCGTAAACGCTGACGACAACATCTTTTTCACGATAGAGCTTACCGATCAGCGCAATCATACGCTCAGCGATTTCTTCACGGTTTTTCCAGCGGCTCATGTGTTCTTGAGTTTTCGCAAGGAGGTTGTCTTGGCTCACGGTTTGTCCTCTTGATCTGGTCAACAGTTGGGATTTTGGGTGGCATGACGCAGGTCATCGGCCACAAAAAAAAGCTCATGGATCGCACGAGCTTTCTCACAGGGCGCATATTCTAACAAAAAATAATGCTATTTAGGTCTGAAATTTTGCTTTCCATTCGCTATATGGCATGCCATAGACATATTGACGCGCATCGGCATCGGCAATCTCTAGACCTTGGGCACTTGCCGCTTCACGCAGCCATTTGGATAAACAATTGCGGCAAAACCCACCGGTATTCATCAAATCAATGTTTTGCACATCGGTGTGCTGCTGCAAATGCGACAACAACCGCCGAAACGCTGCCGCTTCTAGCTCAGTTTGTGTCGCTGGGGGAAGCTCATTGAAGGCGCTCATTTATTTCCTCGCCGTTTGGGGGGTACGTTGCAGTTGGGTGATATTAAAACCTTGTTCGCGGGCGGTTTCGACATAGCTTAAATAGGTTTTTTCATCAAGCTGTGGCTGGCGCGATAATATCCACAGATATTCGCGATTGGGACTGCCGACCAAGACCGTCTGATAATCGGCATCTAGACGCAAGATCCAATAATCGCCGCGACCAACGGGCAATGCTCGCAACCATTCGGGTAAAAAGGTGACCTGCAACTTGCTGTTGGTGGCGTCTACCGCAGTGGCCTCGCCAAGCGCTTGCATGCGCTCACCGTTGGCCTGCACGCATTGATTATCGACCTTGACCGTTCCATCGGGATTGTGGCGATAAGTGGCGGTCACATCACGCGCACATTTACGCTGGAAAAACATTGGAAAGCGGGCAATCTCATACCATGTGCCCATGTATTGCTTGAGATCAACGTGAGCCACGGTTTTAGGTGGCGCGGCATGCACAACACTGCCGCACAACCCAAGCCATACCCCCAAGCCGATTCCCCACAGTGTTGATGGTGTGCTACGCATCGTGTCGATCCTCCTCGATTTGTTGCACCGATCATGACAGGACAAGGTCGATTGTTGTGTCATGCGATTGTGGTGGGTACGTCAACATCAGACGATGGGGTCAAACGAGCCAAGCTTGCCCATGTACACACGCCCCACGCATCGGCCTGATAGTGCAACTCAAACACACTATCGACTGCCCAACGTCCCCAATTGGCATTGAGCTGTAGACGCACACAACGTTCATCAATCGCAATCAAGCGTGCGGTATGAAAGCCCATATAATGCTCGACATGCTCATACAGCAATTTGTATAAGGTTTCTTTGGCCGAAAACAAAATGGTCATTTGGCGTGCCAATTGCTGCGGTTGTGCCAATAACGCCGCTTGCTCTTCGGGTGTGCAGAGGCGTGGCATAAACATCAATGCTTGGCTGGGCTGCATCCACGGTTCGATGTCAATCCCTAATGCTTGATACTCGGTTTGTAACGCCGCAATCGCAATGGCATGACCATCGTGGTGGCTAATACTGCCCACATAACCTTCAGGCCAAATCGCACGGCGGTTTTTATCGTTGCGCGGCAAAATATCTTGCACATTGGGCTGATAGCCGAGCTGCGTGAGTGCGTTTAGCGCACAATAACGCCCTGCCAAAAACTCTTTGTAACGTGCGGGCAACCATGACGGATAATGCTGCTGCACCGTGGGCAATAGACGCTGATACCACTGCAAAAATACAGGGTTTTGCCAATCATCAAGTCGATATTGGACGAACATACACCCCTCCAAAACAAAACCCAGCCGATCCGGCTGGGTCTATAGTTGTGGTGGATTATAGCGTTGCCGACAACTCTGCTCCATCACGAATCGCACGCTTGGCATCGAGTTCGGCGGCGAGTTTTGCACCCCCGATAATATGATAGCGTGCACCGGTGGTGGTGCCTTCGGCGGGCATCAACTCACGCACCGACTCTTGACCGGCACACACCACAATCGTGTCTACACGCAGCAATTGCTCTTGCCCTGCCACCGTCACCCACAAGCCTTCGGTGGTGATTTTGTCGTATGACACGCCACGCATCATGCGCACGCCGTGTTTTTTGACCGCTGCACGATGCACCCAACCCGAGGTCTTGCCAAGGCCAGCACCCAGTGGGCTGTCTTTACGTTGCAGCAAATAAATCTGGCGATACGGTGCATGCACTTGCGGACGCGCCAGCCCCCCTTCGCTGATATAGTCAGGACGTGGATCAACGCCCCACTCACGTTGCCAATCGGACACCGCTTGTGGTTGCGCCACGCGTGGATCGTGCAGCAAAAACTCACTGATATCAAAACCAATTCCACCCGCACCAATCACCGCAACACGCTGACCGACCGGCGCACCTTGCAACACTTGGGCATAGCTCAGTACGCTCGGCATGGTGCTGCCTTCGATTTTGAGCGCACGCGGCACGACACCGGTTGCCACGATCACATCATCATAGCCTTCGCGCTCTAGTTGCTCGCGGTTGACACGAGTATTGAGCCGCAGCTCCACGCCGTTTTTCTCAATCATTTTTTTGAAATAACGGATGGTTTCGTGGAACTCTTCTTTACCAGGAATGACTTTGGCTAAGTTGAATTGACCACCAAGCTGTGATTGCGCCTCAAACAAGGTGACCTGATGACCACGCGCTGCGGCTACTGTAGCGGCAGACATGCCTGCTACCCCACCACCAACCACCGCAATCCGGCGCGGTTTGCGGGTTTTGACATACACCAATTCGGTTTCAAAGCACGCACGCGGATTGACCAAACAACTCGCACGTTGATTTTGGAAGGTATGATCCAAACACGCTTGGTTACAGGCGATACAGGTGTTGATTTCATCGACCCGATTGGTAGCGGCTTTGTTGACCCACTCGGCATCGGCCAAAAATGGACGCGCCATTTGCACCAAGTCGGCTTTGCCACTGACCAAAATCTCTTCGGCAGTTTCGGGCATATTGATCCGGTTGGAGGCAATCACCGGCACACCGACACGCTCACGCACATGTGCGGTCACATCGACAAACGCGGCACGCGGCACAGAGGTAACGATGGTCGGGACTCGTGCTTCATGCCAACCAATCCCTGTATTGAGCAGATTGATACCCGCTTTTTCGAGGGCTTGAGCGATGCGTACCACTTCTTCCATGGTGTTGCCGTCTTGCACCAAATCGAGCATCGACAAGCGGAAACAAATAATAAATTTTTCACCAACTGCCTTGCGGATCGCTTGCACAATCTCCACTGCAAAACGCATGCGGTTTTCGACAGGCCCGCCCCATTGATCGGTGCGTTGGTTGACATGGCGACTCAAGAATTGATTGAGCAAATAGCCCTCAGACCCCATGATCTCCACGCCATCATAGCCCGCGAGTTTGGACAGCTTGGCACAGCGCGCATAATCTTGGATGGTGCTGTAGATCTCGCGCTCGCTCATTTGACGAGGTTTAAACGGCGAAATCGGTGATTTGATCGGGCTAGATGACACCACAAACGGCTGATAGCCATAACGACCCGAATGCAAAATCTGCATCAAAATCTTGCCACCATGTCGATGCACCGCATGGGTGACCAAACGGTGATTGGCGACATCGGTGAGCTGGTTCATGGTGCCACCCGCAGGCAGCAACCAGCCTTGACGGTTGGGCGAAATCCCACCAGTGATGATCAAGCCCACGCCGCCACGCGCACGCTCGGCAAAATAGGCGGCAAGCTTGGGATAGTTATAAAAACGGTCTTCAAGTCCCGTATGCATCGAGCCCATCACGACACGGTTGCGCAGCTGGGTGAACCCCAAGTTCAATGGCTCAAGCAGGTGTGGATATGGTTTCATGCCAGACTCTTTTTGAATATGCAAAAATGAAAGACTCACGGATCGCAAGCCTTACGCAGTGTAAGCAGGAGTTTACCCGATTGCCACTGACCAAATAAGCAGACTTTCCGGTCATTTTTGCTCATTTTCACCGTTCAACAAGACGTTTTTTATCTGGATGTCATCGGTTTTTCCTTTTAAAAAATTGACCGATTGCACAGGGCTTTTCAGATGTGATACACAGACCAGACATATTGTCTGACAAAAATAGTCCAAAATTGTCGGACAAGCGAATCACAAACAGCAACAACAGAGGATGTCTATGATGCGTTTTCAACGGAATGTACTGGCCTGTTGTGTAACAGGATTACTCTCAAGCCCCCTGTATGCACAAGGCTTTGCCCTCAACGAACAAAGCATTGTCTCCATGGGCAGTGCCCATGCCGGACGTGCTGCCCTCACCCAAGATGCCAGTGTGATTTACACCAACCCTGCGGCGCTCGCGCAGCTGAAACAACGTCAATTTGCCGGCAATGCTACCTTTATCAAAGCCTATACTGACATCGACGCGGAGTCTGCCAAAACCGCAACCGGTCAAGACATCCAAAGCCCACCGACCACCAATGATGGCGATATCGTGCCTAATGTCGAAATTGCCTCTAGCTTCTTGGCACTGCCGATGCACGACACAGTTGAAGGCTTGGCGGTTGGCGTAGGCTTGTATGCGCCTTATGGTCTTGCCACCAACTATGAAGAAAGCTTTCAGGGTTTGATGTTTGGCGATAAAAGCAAAGTCAAAGTGATTACCTTACAACCCACAGCGGCGTATCAGGTCAATCCCACCCTCTCGATTGGTGGCGGCTTGATGATCAATCGTGCTGAAGGCGAATTGACCTCTGGTGCAGTTGCCACGCCTGTAGGCACACTCGGCACACAGCAACTTAAGGGCGATGATATCGGCTATGGGTTTCAGGTTGGTGCGCTGTTTGCTGCCACGCCTGAACTGACCCTTGGTTTTAATTACAAATCCAAAGTCGATTACAGCCTTGAAGGTGATATCAAAGTCAAAGATATTCCCAATCCTTCGGGCACAGCACGGATTTCGGGGCAAACCAGTGCCAGCCTTGATATCAGCACGCCAGAGTCGATTGAACTCTCAGCCAAATACCAACTGACGCCCGAACTGACCTTACTTGCTGATCTGACCCATACCCGTTGGAGCCGCATCCAAACCTTGCACCCCAACTATCAATTTAGTGCCAGCCAGCTGCAAGTGGCGACCCCACAAGGCACGGTACCCCTCAGTGCACTGCCCGCTGCCACACAGACCGCAACACTGGCAGGCTTAAATGGTGGTGGCATTGAAGAATTGGGCTTTGAAAATACCAATATGTATAGCATCGGCGTGCATTATCAGTATCAGCCCAATCTGGTCTTGCGTGCAGGGATCGGGATTGATGAGTCACCGGTGAGTATTGAGCACCGTAATGTGCGCTTGCCCACTGCGGATCGCACCATGTTTAGTGTGGGCGTGGGGTATACCCTCAATCCGCAAATCAGTATGGATGCGGGGTATATGTACTTCATTGAAGATGATGCCAAAATTGATCGGGTGGAAGCCGGTACAGGCAGCTATCGCGCCACCTATCAAAACAGTGCGCATATTTTAGGTGCACAGCTTAATTATCGTTTTTAAAAGTAGCGACAAAAAAGCCGATCGGTTGATCGGCTTTTTTAATCACACTCGCCTTAGCTTGGTTTAAAGCTGTCCTTCAAGTCCAAGATCCGGTTAAACACCGGTTTGGCGCTGCTGTGATCTTTTTCATCGGCAATAAAATAGCCTTCACGCTCAAACTGGAAACGCTCACCGGCAGCAGCCTGTGCAAGAGATGGCTCGACCACCGCTTGCAGCACCTTCACCGAGTTCGGTTGCAGATTTTGCATAAAATCATCGCCGGCTTCAGGATCAGCACTGGCAAACAGACGCTCATAAATGCGCACTTCAGCAGGCACACCGGCCTCAGCCGATACCCAGTGCACCACGCCTTTGACTTTGCGACCTTCAGGATTTTTACCCAAGGTATCTGGATCAATTGAACAGCGCAGCTCAATTACATCGCCTTGCTCGTTTTTGATTACCTCATCGCATTTGATCACATAGGCATGACGCAGACGCACTTCACCTTGCGGCACCAAACGCTTAAAGCCTTTGGGTGGTACTTCTTCAAAATCAGCGCGATCAATATACAGGGTTTGGGTCAGTGGAATATCGCGCTCGCCCATATCGACGTTGGGGTGACGTGAATGGCGCAGTTGCAACGCTTCGGGCAAATTGGTCAAGGTGACTTTGAGCGGATTAAGCACTGCCATGGCACGCGGTGCGGTATTTTCAAGCGACTGACGAATGCAAAATTCTAGCAAACCGACATCAACGATCCCGTCTTGCTTGGTCACACCCACCCGACGACAAAAATCACGCAAGCCTTCGGGGGTAAAGCCACGACGACGCATCCCCGCCACGGTCGGCATACGCGGATCATCCCAACCGGCGACCACGCCATCATCGACCAGCTTTTTGAGCTTGCGCTTACTGGTCAGGGTGTAATCAACATTCAGGCGTGAAAATTCAATCTGACGCGGCGGTTTGGCAAAACCGACCTTCTCGACCACCCAATCATAAAATGGACGGTGATCTTCAAACTCTAAAGTACACAACGAATGGGTGATGCCTTCGAGTGCATCCGACAACGGATGTGCATAGTCATACATGGGATAAATCACCCATGCATCACCCGTTTGGTGGTGTGCGGCATTCAAGATGCGATACAAAATCGGGTCACGCATGTTGATGTTGGGGCTGGCCATATCAATTTTGGCACGCAACACCGCTTGGCCTGCCGGAATCACGCCATCTTTCATGTCTTTAAACAGACGCAAGTTTTCTTCGACACTGTTGTCACGCTGTGGCGATGGTACACCCGCTTCAACAAAGCTGCCACGATTGAGCTTGATGTCTTCTGGCGTTTGCAGATCGACATAAGCATCGCCCTGTTCGATCAACTTGATCGCCCAATCATAGAGTTGTTGGAAGTAGCTCGACGCATGGCGGACTTCGCCACTCCACTCAAAGCCGAGCCACTTCACATCGCGCTCGATATTGTCGATGTACTCTTGTGATTCAGCTTCGGGGTTGGTGTCGTCAAGACGCAGATTGCAGCGCCCTTGGGTTTCTTGGGCAATGCCAAAATTGAGGCAAATCGATTTGACATGCCCCAAATGCAAATAGCCGTTTGGCTCTGGCGGAAAACGGGTCACAATCTCGCTGTGTTTGCCACTGGCCAAATCGTCGTGCACGATGGTGCGAATAAAATCCAAGCCGGCCTGATCCAATTGCTGCGCCTGTACAGCACTCGCCTCTGGAGTGGTGGATACAGCAGGGGGAGCGGATACATGGTCAGTCGGTTTCATAACACTCACATTAGGGTTGGAAAAAGCAAAAGGGGCGCTGACGCCGGTCGATTCGGCTGTTTTTGCACAAATGTGGTGCAGAACAACAGATCGACAGCAAAAGTTTCGGTCAGAACGCTTGTGGTGCAGTCTAGCGTTTGATTATCCTTCCCTCAACCAATTCCACCATGCTTTTCAGCCTTTTTGGAGCTTCATTTATGGATATGCCACAAGTTGCTATCGACACCAATATGGGTCGTATCGTCATCGAACTCAACGTTGCCAAAGCGCCAAAAACTGTTGAAAACTTCATTGAATACGTCAAAAGCGGTCAATACGATGGCACCATTTTCCACCGTGTCATCGACGGCTTTATGATCCAAGGCGGTGGCTTTGACCAAAACATGCGTCAAAAACCAACTCGTGCCACCATCGAAAACGAAGCCGACAACGGCCTGACCAATGAAGTCGGCACCATCGCAATGGCACGCACCAGCGATCCACACTCAGCCACTGCGCAGTTTTTCATCAACGTCAAAAACAACAGCTTTTTGAACTACAGCAGCAAAACCACCCAAGGCTGGGGCTATGCGGTGTTTGGTCGTGTGGTCGAAGGCATGGACGTGATCAACAAAATCAAAGGCGTCAAAACCGCCAACTTTGGTGGCCACGGTGATGTCCCCACCACCCCGATCGTGATCGAAAAAGCTGTGTTGTTGAATCAGGAATAAGCCCAACGTGCAACGCCTGTTTATTTCAGACTTGCACTTGTCCGCCGACCACCCCCGCCTTGTGCGGGGGTTTGTCGATTTGGTCAAGGCAAGCATCGGTCATGTGCACGAACTGTACATCTTGGGTGATTGGTTTGAGACATGGATTGGCGATGATGATGACGCCGCATGGCTCAACGACATCACCACCCCGCTTGCGCAATTGCACCAATCAGGCTGCCGGATTGTGGTGGTGCATGGCAATCGTGATTTTTTGCTCGGATCGGCGTTTTTGGCGCGTTTTGGTGGTGAGCTGTGCGCAGACGTGATCTGGCTTGACACACCCATCCAGCGGATTCGCCTCGAACATGGCGATGCCTTATGTACCGATGATGTCAAATATCAAGCCTTTCGCAGCATGAGCCGCGATCCGGCATGGCAGCACGGCATGCTCAGTCAACCGCTAGAGCAACGTCGCCAGATTGCCCAGCTGATGCGCATGCAAAGCCAGATGAATGCCGCCAACACGCCCGAAAACATCATGGATGTGAACGCCGCTGCGGTGGCTGAAGCTCTGCATGATGCCAATGTATTGCTGCATGGTCACACCCATCGGCCACTCACCCATCATTTGCCCCACGGCAAACAACGGATGGTGCTGGGGGATTGGCGCGACGCGTTGGGCGAAGCGGTGATTGCACGGCAAACAGACGATCAGCCGGTTGTGCTTGAGTTGTGGCAGTTTTAATCGGTGGGCATTGTCCATCGAGATGCGCTAAGATGTTGGTCATAAAACCGACAAGGATCATCGCCAGATGTTACATCGTCATTTGATTCTGACCACTGCGCTTGCTGCCTGCATTGTGGGTGGTGCTTGTGTCACCACCAGCAACAACAAACGGATTGAGCGCGAGTACCGCACGGCATACGATCAAATCTCTAGCTTTTTGATGTCCAAAGATCAAAAAACCTTGATTGTGATTGGTCAAGAGCACCACTACTTTTTGAGTTTGACCCCTCAGATCAAAGCCATTTTGCAACACCCTGCTCGCCCACAAATGAAAGCAACGTTTTCACAGCTGTTGCTCAATCAAGATCACAGTATTGTGGGTCAATATCGCCTTGATATTCCCAATACAGCATGGCAACAGCTCCCTAGTGCACAACAACACAGCCTGACAACCATGGGTTTTTTGCCACTCAGCAGCGATCAACAGGTGTATCGCCTGACCGGCAATCTATCGGGCAAACGCTATGGTGCATTTGGGTTTAAGCTCCCCACCGAGATGAGCACCTTTAATCAACCCTACCAGATTCAACTCCGCTATACTTATGTGCCCTTGAGCAAAACTGCTGATAAAATCCTCACCACACCGCTTGCAGTCACTGCTGATGGTTTGATGATTGTGGGACTTGCCGCGGGTGCGATTATTGTGGCACCGTTTATAGGGTTGGCGGAGCTGCTAGACTAAACCTTTATTTTGATTAAATTTAATCAAATAAAAATTAACACGTCAGGATAATGACATGATCTCTCGTCGCTTGATTCTGGGTACTGCGATCGCAACATGTGTGCTTGGTGGTGCTTGTGTGACCATGAAGAATAATGACCGAATTGATCATAAATATGATCACTACACGGATACGATTACTCATTTTTTGATCACGAACGATCAAAAAACCCTGATTGTAATTGGTCAAAAGCATCATTATTTTTTCAGGATTGATCCTAAAATCAAAGCCATTTTACAGCATCCTGCCCGCGCTCAAATCCAAGCGAAGTTCTCTAGTTGGGCTTTAGATGTGGATCAATCGGTGAAAGGCACATATGATCTTAGCATCCCCAAACATACATGGAATGCTATACCCCCGCATGAGCAAATCAGTCTCAAAACAGCGGGCTTTAGGGAAGATGTTGAGGCGTTTTACTTTAGTGGCGAGCTGTCTGGTAAACGTTATCGTGCAGGACTATTTCAACTCCCCCCACACATCAATGCCTTTAATCGTACTTATCCAGTACATATTCAATATCATTACCGCCCAGCAAATGCTGGTAAAATGGCTGAAGTGATTCTTACCACACCATTAGCTGTCACTGCTGACGGGGTATTAGTCGTCGGTTTTATCGCCGTTTCACCCTTTATCACTTTTGCGACCCTACTACTCAATTAAACCGTCTTTTTGATAACATCAATGATCAGGATATGATGATGATTTCTCGCAGCTTAATTTTGTGCACCGCAATTGCCACTTGTGTATTGGGTGGAGCGTGTGCCACTGGTTCACTCTACAAACATACCGAAAATCGATATGACACATTCTCCGAAACAATCTCTAGTTTTTTAATGACTCAGGATCAAAAAACCTTGATTGTGATTGGTGCAAAAAATCATTTTTTTCTCAACCTCACTCCCAAATTCAAATCAATTTTACAGCACCCAGCACGCAATCGGATGCAGGCGGAATTTGATGGCCTCAAGATTTATCGAGACCAAACGATTATTGGCAAATATCAAGTCAAAATTAACGCTGATCAATGGCAAACATTGCCCTACACCCAGCAAATGAATCTGCAACAACTGGGGTTTGAATACTCAGAAAACAGTCGCAGCTATATCTTAAGAGATCAACTCAGCGGGAAGCGTTATAGTGCCGGAGGGTTTAAATTGCCACCACATCTCAGCACGTTTAATAAACCGTACCACATCAGCGTATCATATGCATATGCACCAACGGGCAGAATTGTTGAGCACATTCTGACCACTCCACTTGGGCTTGTTGGCGACAGTATATTGGTTGCGGGTGTGATTGCTGTCGCACCAATTGCAAGCGTATATATGTTTTTTAATTATTGATAAAACTCAGCCGCTCTCAGCTATTTTTTGCTGATCGGCTGTGCAATCGTCAACAAGTCTGCACAGGTGAGCTTGGCTGGCTGATAGGGCTGTAGCGCTCCAGCCTGCTGACGCTGTGTGAGCTGCGTGATAAACACCTCAGGGTGCTCAATCGTCAGCCCTCGAAAATCAGCAATACGATACTGCCACC
>CALFYA010000433.1 GCA_937952925.1 uncultured Moraxellaceae bacterium | reverse complement strand
CGCTGCTTTTCTTCGGTCACGATACGCAGCACCTTGCCGGCTTGTGCGCCGCCCATTACCGCCGTGCGTGAGTTCGGCCATGCAAAGATAAAGCGTGGGGTCAGACCCCGACCGCACATCGCATAGTTGCCCGCGCCATACGAGCCACCGACTACAATCGAGATTTTGGGGACTTTGGTATTGGCGACGGCTTGGATTAGTTTGGAGCCATGTTTGACGATGCCGTTTTGCTCAGCGTCGGTGCCGACAATAAAGCCGGTGGTGTTGTGCAAAAACAGCAAGGGGCGATTGCTTTGCTCACACAGTTGGATGAACTGTGCGGTTTTGGTCGCGCCTTGTGGGGTGATTGGGCCATTGTTGGTGATAATGCCCACCACATAGCTGCCAATCCGCGCCCAGCCACACACGGTGAGCGGGTCGTATTCGTTTTTAAATTCCAAAAAGTCCGAGTCATCGACCAAGCGGGCGATCACTTCTTTCATGTCAAACGGCTGTTTGGGATCGGCTGGGATCAAGCCCAATACATCGTCGATGGGATAACGCGGCTCTGCATAGTGCTTGGGCGTATCGACGGTTTGCTCACGCCAGTTGAGCATCGACACCACATCACGCGCCACACGGATGCCGTCTTCGTCGTTTTCAGCCAGATATTCAGCAGTGCCCGCAATTTGCGCGTGCATTTCTGCGCCGCCCAGATCTTCGCTCTTGGCGATTTCACCCGTCGCTGCACGCAACAGCGGAGGGCCTGCCAAAAACATCTCGGTTTGCTTACGCACCGCAATCACATAATCAGACAAGCCTGGTTGATACGCACCGCCAGCAGTCGCGTTGCCATGCACCACCGAGATTTGTGGAATGCCTGCCGCAGACAAGCGTGCTTGGTTGGCAAAGGTACGTCCACCCAAGATAAACACTTCAGCGGCATAGTTGAGGTTTGCCCCACCGCTTTCGGTCAGGGTGATTACCGGCAGTTTGTTTTCAAGCGCGATTTCTTGCAAACGGATGGTCTTTTGCACGCCCATCGGTGACATGGTGCCGCCTTTGATCGCGCTATTGCTGGCACTGATCAAACAGCGCACACCACCCACAAAACCAATACCAGAAATGACGCCACCGCCAGCATCTGAGCCGTCTTTGTCATCAAACATCTGATAACCAATCAAGCCAAGCAGCTCGACAAACGGTGAGCCAGCATCGAGCAACAATTGGATGCGCTCATGCGGCACGATTTTGCCGCGCTTGGCAAATTTCGGCTTGGCTTCAAAAGATTTGTCGATCACCTTTTGCTGGACGGCGCGCATTTGGGCGATGGCATCTTCCATTGCGCGGCGATTGCTGCTGAAGCTCTCGCTATTGGGATCAAGCGTGCTGGTCAAGATGCTCATGATGGATCGTCCGTGGCGGTGGTTTTGAGAACATCAGGAATAAAGGCGCGGTGAAAGCCGTTGTAGGATTCACTGTTTTGCGCGTCACCAAGCGGATACATCCGTGTGCCTTGCGACGCTGCACCGTCGATGCGCAAGGTCACGCCCGACACAAACGCTGCCGCTTCCGACAGTAAATAACAAATTGCCGAAGACACTTCCGATTCGGTGCCCATCCGTTTAAGCGGCACATTACCGGCAAGGCTTGGGATGATAAATTTGGCAAAGTCACCGCTGTAGGTGTCCATGCCCGACGACATGATCCAACCGGGTGATACCGCATTGACCCGCACGCCAGACTTGCCCCATTCCACCGATGCGGTTTTGGTCAGGTTGTCCACGCCCGAACGTGCCGCGCCCGAATGCCCCATACCGGGCATGCCGCCCCACATATCGGCGGTCATATTGACGATGCTGCCGCCGTGCTTGGCCATCCATTGATTGTAGGCTTCACGCATCATCAAAAATGTGCCGTGCAGGTTGTTGCGGATCACCGCATCAAAGCCATTAATCGAAATGGTTTCAAGTGCGGCAGGGAATTGTCCACCGGCGTTGTTGACCAACCCATCAATTTTGCCAAATTCGCTGATCACCGCAGCGATGGTGGCTTTGACCTGCTCTTCATCGCGGATGTCACAGACCAAGCCTTTGACCTTGCCGCCATCTGTGCTGATCTCGCCAATCACTTTGTCGAGCTTTTCAATTTTGCGACCGGTAATCACCACTTGCGCACCAAGCGCGGCGAGTTCATGCGCGGTACAACGACCAATGCCAGAGCCGCCACCGGTGACGATGATCACTTGCCCAGCAAAGGCATCGGCGCGAAAAATAGAACGATAAGACATGAACACTCCAGATCAGATCAGTGCAGCCGGAATCAAAACCGGCATATCCAGTAGTTGTTGGGCAAAGGCTTTGCCTTGTGGGTCGATGCGTAGGCTGGCCATCCCGCCGCCGCCCAAAGCGTTTTCCAGCATCAAATTGAGCGCGTGTAGGCCGGTCAGTTCATAGCGTTTGACCACGCTTTCTGGACTCAAGACATGCTGCATATACTCCGCCACAGCCGACTCGGTCAGTGCCGCGCGAATCCACGGCAGATATTCGGGTTTGCGGGCAATCACGCCGATATTGCTGTGATTGCCTTTGTCGCCACTGCGTGCATAGGCCAGATCCACCAACGGCACGCTGATTTCATCGCCAGAGTGCACGGCGGTATTACCGGCGGCAACCGGTGCAGGCAGGCCAAGCGCTTGACCGTGTGGAATCGCAACCGGATGACGCTGCCCATCAATGTCTAGCTCGACGTTGACTTTGGATTTGTCCACCAACAACGAAAACAGCTTGACCACTGGCGAAGGCTTGGGACGACCGCCAACAATCCCCGTCATCCCAGGTGCCATACCGGTGGCGGCTTGGGCAATTTCGGAGGCAAAAAACAAACAGGCTTCACTGACCACATGGGTCACCGCGATTTTGACCACCACTTCGCGGTTGTCGGCATAACGCGCATGTGCGCCATAGGTTGACTCAGTGCCTAAGATTTCAACGGACGTGCTGCTGTATGGCGGCGCACCACGCATGGCCAGCACGCGCTCACATTTGCTAATAATTGCCTGAGCGACCGCTTCGCCTTTGGCTTTGGCTTCACGCCCACCGATCAAAAAGCTCACCACCACGCGGTGACCATCGGGATAGGTCGCGCTGACTTTGTAGGTGTTGGTCGGCGCACGGCCTTTGGCACCGGTTGCACGCACGCGATCTGTGCCGACTTGCTCCAGCTGCACATGGGTCAAATCAACAATCACATCGGGCAAGATGTACGACTGCGGATCATTGATCTCATACACGATCTGCTCAGAGATGGTCGCGGTACTGATCAGACCGCCTGTGCCTTGTGGCTTGGTCACCACAAAGCTGCCATCGGATTCGACTTCCACAATTGGAAAGCCCATATTGCTATAGCCGTCTTTGACCAAGTGCCAATCGGTAAAATTACCGCCGGTACACTGTGCACCGCATTCGATGATATGACCTGCCAATGCGCTTTGCGCCAAGCGATCATAATCATCGGCTGCCCAGCCAAATTCGTGCATCAGTGCGCCAATGGTCACCGCAGAATCCACCCCACGACCGGTGATCACGATATCAGCACCAGCATCAAGGGCGGCTTGGATCGGCAGCGCACCCAAATAGGCATTCATACTCGCTACACGCGCAGGCATTGGCTCGCCACTAAACATCTCGTGAGCATCGGCAAATTCGGCATGGCGGTCGGTCAGGTCATCACCCACCACCGCCACCACCTTGAGATCAAGGCCAGCATAAGCAATCAATTTGACCAAAGCATCACGACAGGCGAGCGGATTGATGCCACCGGCGTTGCTAATCACCTTGATATTTTTGGCGGCAATCGTCTTGATCAGCGGCGTCATCACCCGTGTGACAAAGTCATGGGCGTATCCCATGCTTGGATCTTTTTGTTTGGCTTTCGCCATGATCGACATGGTCACTTCAGACAAATAGTCGAAGACCAAATAATCAATCTGGGCAAAATGCACCAATTGAAACGCAGCGGTGTTGGTATCGCCCCAAAATCCGGAGGCACAGCCAATACGAACAGTTTTTGAGTGGGGTTGTTGTTCGGTTGGGGTGGTTGCTGTGGTCATCTCTTGACTCAACCCTACAAATCGTGGGACAAACATTACCAAGCAAGCGCTTGGTTTGTGACTGACTGAAACGGTCGTTTTTTCAGCCAAGACGTGAGCATTTTTGCTAATCGGTCGTTAGACTAGCCGCCTTATCATTGATTCACCGACCATAGGACGCTGTGCTGTGCAACTTGCAACTGCTGACATTCAACAACTTGACGATATTCCACACATGGGCGGCCTTGATGACAGCCCGCGTGGACGGGTGTTGCGTGCGGCGGCGTACTTGTTTCATGAACAGGGTTATGCGCGTACCACGGTGCGTGAGCTGGCACAGATCGTGGGGATTCAGTCGGGCAGTTTGTTTCATCATTTCAAAAGTAAAGAAGCGATTTTGATTGCGGTGATGGAGGAGGCGATTCGCTACAACATCAAACGCATGGAAGATGCAGTGCGCACCGGCAAAACCGCCAAACAGCAGCTACATAATCTGATTCGCGCCGAGCTAGAGTCGATCAATGGCGATACCGGCGCGGCGATGGCAGTGTTGGTGTTTGAGTGGGATGCGATCACGCCCGCGCAGCAAGCGCCACTGCTCAAGATGCGCGATTATTATGAGGAGCTGTGGCTCGGGGTGTTGCGCCAAGCGCAGCAAGAAGGCTTGATTGCGCAGACGCCGTTTATTTGGCGGCGGCTGATTGGTGGGTCTATTTCGTGGACGGTGACGTGGTATAACCCTGCGGGCAAAGTGTCACTCGATGAGTTGGCGGCGATGTTGTTGGAAATGGGGTTGAAGGGTTAGGGGGTGGAGAGCAGCCTTTTTCTGTGCGTAGATGAGACCAAAAGTCTTTTAAATGTCAAAAATTTAGATTTTATTTGATCGCAATTTTTTGACTTTGCACTTCCTTGCTGCCCATAAATTCCTTGAAAAGGATTTCTCTGTCAGCAAGCCATTCCACATTTATTTCACCATCTTCCTTGAGATGAATTTCATCCACACATGGCCAAGGCAAGCATTCAATATTTGTGGTGTCAAATATTTTGATAAAATATGGGCAAGCCCAGAAGCAACCAAATGCAGCTAGTCTTTGTTGATCTGGCGAGAAATAATACTCTGCACAAATAAATCCATTGCTTCCATCTGAAAAGCTAAAGAGTTCAAAGCTGTCCAAATTGAGGGTGCTATTTCCGCCGCAAAGCACTTCTGAGAATATTAAATAATCAGTGTTGCCTAAGCTGATGAATTTATGTAAGAATTGTTGATGGTCTATAAAAATTGTTTGACGCAATTTATCATGATCATCATGGATCTCTAATTTTGAAATAATCCAATTGTATTCTTCAATATTTTGTTTATATGCTCTTTTCATAATTCTCCATTTTTGATTTGGTGAAAAAATGATTTCTTCGCTATCTTGGATGTAATTTTCTTCCAGATGATGTTTGCGAATCGCTGTGCGGTTTTTCTCAATGAAGTTAGTCATATCTTTTATTTCACCTTTGAAGGTCAAGCAGTCTATACCTGTGCTTATGTTTCATATTGGAAAACGGCATTCGAATGTTAAAAAAAAGCCCAGAAAATCATGATGGTTACACCGAAATTTTTCATCCTATGTGCCCCGCCCCACGCCAAGTAAACCCCAAAACCACACCTCATACAAGAGCATGGAGATCAAAACATCACGATGCATGTCCAGCATGATGTATTGTGATAGACAATCCATTTGACTGCATACAAAATGTATGTACAATAAAGTGGTAAATGAGTATCGGACAGATCTAATGATTACCTATGATGAAGCCAAGCGGCTCAGCAACATCGAGAAGCATGGCTTTGATTTTATAGGTGCAGAAGATGTCTTCAAAAACTTTCACATCACCCGTGAAGATACTCGTGGCGAATATGGAGAGCAACGCTTCCAGACGCTGGGTTTGTACGGCAATGTAGTGGTCGTGATGATGGTTCATACGCCGCGAGGATATGCCGATCACATCATCTCCATCAGAAAGGCAGAGCGACATGAGCAAAGATTCTACTGGCAACACTACCCAGATTGATCAAACGGATTGGTCGCGGGTGGCACACCTGCGTGATGAAGACATTGCAGTCGATGCAGATAATCCTGTGGCCGCACTGGACGACTGGGATGGTGCAATAATGAAAGTCGGTGCGCGGGTAGTGGGCACAGTGCGAACGCGTGGTCGCCAAAAAGCACCCAAAAAACTACCCGTAACCATCCGACTCTCACCAGAGGTCGTGGAGTATTTCAAAGCGACAGGTGATGGTTGGCAGACGCGGATGGATATGATTTTGCGTGAGTATGTCAAAGCACATTGAGATTTTTAATCCAAACCACACCATCTGTTCACCAATTGTATCTATCCACCCCAAGCGCTTGAGTCTACGCACCCCCCATGCCACGATCAGCGCACCTAGACTACAACGAGGAACATTCATATGTTTGGCAAACTGATGTCATCATTGGGGATGCAAAGTCCAAAAATAGACACCCGTATTTTTACACCTGACCTACGCGCTGGTGAAATGATCGAAGGCGAAATCATCCTGATTGGCGCAGACAGCGACAAAGTGATCAATGGCGTCACCTTGCAACTGATGACCATTGCCGAAGTCGAATCGGGCGATCACGAATTTAATCAACCACTGGTACTACAACAATGGCCGATGGCGCAGCGTTTTGACTTGCCTGCCAAACAACAATTCCAAGCACCGTTCAAGATCCAATTGCCGTATGAAACCCCGATCACCGAAGTGTCTTGCCGCAAAAACAGCAGCCGCGTCTGGATTCACACCCATCTCGATGTGGATTGGGGCATGGACGTGGCGGATCGTGACTATCTGCACGTGCATCCGACCCCACTGATACAAGCCTTTTTTGCAGCCATGAATCAATGCGGTTTGGTACTTAATACGGTCGATGTTGAAAAAGGCCAGCTGCGCGCACGCAATTTCCAATCGAGTATTGGTTGCTACCAAGAATTTGAGTTTGTGCCGCAAAGCTTTGGTGGCCTTAACGAAGTGGAAGTGTCGTTTGTGCCCGAAGCCCATCAGACTCATGTGATGATCGAGGTGGATCGCAAGTTCCGTGGCGATCAACTCAAGACGATGACCTTGCCCAATCACAACCTGAATGTGGCGCAGATTGCTCAGCAGATCCGCCAAATGCTGTAAATCAAAAAAGCCACAGTCAGCGCCTGACTGTGGCATTGTGCAAACAGTATAGATTTAGCAGAACGTGAGTGCACCGTAGCAGTTGTCTACAGGGCGTTGCAGCAAATCAACGTTGGTAATCGGGACGGTAGCTGCCGCTTCAAGCGCGCCTACAAACACTCGAGACGTGGTGAAGTTCCCCAAATTAAACTCGTCAACCCCAAGTGACCAGCCACGTGAAGCTCGTTTCCACTGTGTGGGTGCGGCAGGATTTTGCCAGCTCAGCCAACTGGCGGTGTTGGCAACATTAATGTCGCCGAGTTTAGACAACGAAAAATACACGTTGGGAACCGTGGTATCACCTGTACTAAAGTTGCCATTACCGTCGTTGTCGTTACCAATCGGCAGTTGATGCAAAAAGTTGAGGGCTTCATTGAAGTTGACGGTGAGGTCTAAGTTGATCGGAAACCCACCGATGTTGGTGGTTTGCACGCGAACATTATGCAATTGCAGGCGTTGATAATCGACACCACCAAAGTTTTGCATGGATGCAAAGGTCTGAGTGTTGTTGCCACGTGTGGTAACCGTACTGTTGTTACGCGTCAAGATGGCATTCACAAATTCGTTATCACCAGGTGCCCCTGCCGTGGGGTTATCGCGTAAAATCACTGCTGCACCATCTGCGACAGGAGCACTCAGTAGCCCCTGACAAGCTGTCCGCCCTGCATTGACCCCACCCGAACACACGGTGATCGGAATGGTAATATTGTTGAGGTTAATCGCACTAATATTGGCTGAAAAATTACGCACGCCGGTATGATTGGCAGGGTTGTTTTGTGAAGCAGCATCGCCTTCTGTACCAATAAACTCACCCACGCTGAGCATGCCAAAAAACTCAGAAAAGCCCAAGCGTAGACCTGCAATTTCGCGGGTGGATGCACTGTTGGGATTGAGCACGGCGACTTCAAAAAACGGATTACGGATCAGCGCATCAGTGACAGGCCCTCCGTCAAGGGTTGGCGTCCGGTTGGCGTCATTGCCAACTGCAAAACCAGAAAAACGCACGTTTGAAGCCTCAATATCGCACCGGCCAGCACCATTGATCCCATCACAACCGAGTGCAAGGCGGCGAATATTGGCATTGATTTCGATGTCCGCTTCGACACCAACGCGATAAAAACCGATGTTATTATGAGGATTGCCATTTTGGCTCGGCGCGACATAAGTCAGGCTAAAAAGAGACTGTCCAGAGACCTGACGCAGCTCCTGATCATCAAGCTGAGTGAGTGCAGCAACAGGAGCGTTGAGCAAGAATAGCCCACTGGCAAACATGCATTTAATGTACTTATTTGCAGTATTCATAACCCATCCCTCATGGAAACTTGCTTTCCAAAATCATGCTGTTTATTTAGTTTGGGATCTCGTATGGGGGGCGATAATTAAGATGATTGGCAGGTTTTTTTGCATGAATGGCTGATTTAAAAATGCATATTAAAGGCATGTTGTATATAATGCTGAATTATGTCAATCAAATGCTATAAATATATATTTTAAATATACGTTCATGTTATGAATTTATTTTATGGTTTGATTGAAAAAATCAATAAATCAGGGTTTGTCCTGCTGTATTGTTGGACAATATTGATGGAATATTATGCAAAACCAGTTTGTCATATTGTGATCTTCATCACTTAAAAATAAGATACGCACGCTTAAAAAGTCAGCAGGCTTGTTGATTTTGGTGTTTTTGTATCACTGATGTTAGGTTTAATCCATGAATCACTGTATTCAACGCTTATCTGTGTTGTTGGCAGGTTTGGCATACTCATTGAGCATCCACGCCAATACCCCGACGATTTGTATATTTGATCTCGGTGGAACATCAGGAGATACCTATATTTTGATGAAAGATTTTGCTTTACAAAGCCAAAAATGGGGTGTGCCGCTACAGTTGTCTGTCTATGCAGAAGAAACCGAGGTGATTCGAGCTTTTCAACAACAGGATTGTCAGGGCATGGTGCTGACCGATATTGCTGCTCGTCAATTCAATCGTTTTGTGGGGTCGATGAATGCAGTGGGGGCAATTCCCAACTATCGGGTGGCACGAGCGGTGTATCAGACCATGTTGCACCCCAAGCTTGAACCCTACATGACCGAAGGGCGTACGGAGGTTGCAGGAGTCGTGCCGATGGGGCTGGTCTATTCATTTAGTCAGGATCGGCAGTATGTGGCCACTTTGGGCAATATGATGGGGAAACGGATTGGCGTGCTCGATACCGATCCGCTGCAATCACGCTTGATCAAACGTATTGGCGCTCAGCCGATGCCACAAAAGACCTCTCGCTACCAAAAACTATTCAATCAGCATTTGATTGATATTTTGCCTGCACCAGTCGTGGCGTATTCGGCGCTTGAGCTTGAGCAGGGCTTGGGTGAAAAAGGTGGTGTGTCACGCTTTCCCCTGCTGTTGCTCAGTCAAGTGTTGATCATTGATCCGGCGGCCTTTCCACAGGGCTATGGTCAGTGGGGGCGAGGGTGGATGCATGCTGAAGTGCCCCGTTTGCTGCGGCAAATCGATCAACATGAGCGCAGTGTACCCCCGCGTCGTTGGGTGGATATCCCTGCTTCAGATCAGTTGGGCTATCGACGCCTGATGCGAGAAATGCGCGTTAATTTTATCCAAGAAGGCATTTACGACAGCAAAATGCTGACGCTCATCAAGCGTGTCCGCTGTGCGCTCAATCCACAAGAGTTTGATTGTGGTATGACCGGCGAGTAGATTAAGCACTCAGTTCAAATACAAGAATCAATGGTGCTTATCCATAACGGGCGCGAGCTGCCTGACAATGCGCATCGCCTGCCTCAAATTCACGACAGGTGCTAGAGCGCTGATAAACCATGTGCGCAAAATCATAACCAAGCCATCTAAAATTGCAAGATGCCTCAACATATCGCTGGCTACTTTTCATTTAATAGCCTAAGTAAATTTTTAAATCAAAAAAATACACTACAATAGCGCCGTTTTAACTTGCCAGCCCGAACTCATGCAACGTACTCATATTTTCTGCAAAGTCATTGATAACTTCGGTGATTTAGGGGTTTGTTGGCGCTTGGCTCGTCAATTGGCTCACGAGCAACAGCATGCCGTCACGTTGTGGGTTGATGATTGGCAGATTGTTGAACAGATGACATTGAAAACGCAGACGCCTGCTATTGCCAGCCAAGCAGGTGAGTTGGCATGGATGCATTGGTCGGATGATCAACGCTTGACCAGTCAACTGACTGTGCATTCGCTGCCGATAGATTGGTTGATTGAGGGGTTTGCTTGTCGCTTACCAGAAGATCTGTTGGCGCATCTGGCCAAACAAACACCAGCTGTACGTTGGGTCAATCTAGAGTATTTGAGTGCTGAATCATGGATTCACGATTGCCACGGTCTGATGAGTGATCATCCACGTCTCAACATCCGCCAGCATTTTTTCTTTCCGAGTGTGACACCTGACAGTGGGGGATTATTGCGTGAATCTCATCTGTTGACACAGATTCAGACCTTCCAATCAAGTGGCAGCCTTCAACACGATTTCTGGCAACACTATGGGATAGGTGCTGATGATTTTTCTCTCAAGATTAGTCTATTTGCCTATCCACATGTGCCGCTGGCAGACTTGCTAAATCGGCTGCGTGATCACCCAACAACAGTGCTGCTGGCCGTGACCGATTCAGGCCATCGACACGCTGTGCAAGCTTGGCTTGCCACACAATCGCTTGGCCTGCCTGCTCATCGTGCGTCGGTCAAGTGTGGTTCATTGACGGTGCTGCGTTTACCATTTTTATCACATACTGCGTTTGACCAGTTGCTGTGGGCTTGTGATCTCAATTTGATTCGTGGCGAAGATTCGTGCGTGCGTGCCATGTGGGCAGCGCAAGCGTGGCTCTGGCATATCTATCCACAAGACGACGATGCCCACCAAGACAAACTCAAGGCCATGCTGGCGGTCATCGAGCAAACCCTTGCAGGACAAGACGATGCTGCATTGCAGTGCTGGCTGACGGCAGTGTGGACGTATGGCATGAGTCAACCGACCGACTGGACAGCACTATTGGGATATTTGCCGCGGATTGGTCGATTAAGCCAACGATGGCAGCAATATTTGGCTGATCAATCTGATTTAGTCCAACGATTGTTGCAATTGTCTGCAAAATGACACAAGCGCCCTTTTTTCAGCGCCTAAATCGGGTAGAATCCCGCCATCCTTATACACTTGTGGATTGTTTTGATGAAAACTGCTCAGGAATTGCGCACTGGTAACGTGGTCATGATCAACAGCCAACCGATGGTTGTGGTCAAAGCCGAATACAACA
Organism: uncultured Moraxellaceae bacterium; assembly: GCA_937952925.1. Taxonomy (GTDB): domain Bacteria; phylum Pseudomonadota; class Gammaproteobacteria; order Pseudomonadales; family Moraxellaceae; genus CALFYA01. The sequence continues at coordinate 538 of CALFYA010000433.1, read as the reverse complement.
AATCTGGCCGTAACGCTGCTGTGGTGAAAATGAAGTTGAAAAACTTGCTCACCGGTCAAGGCCAAGAAAGCGTCTACAAGGCTGACGAAAAATTTGATCCTGTCGTGCTCGACAAAAAAGAAGTGACTTATTCCTACTTCGCCGATCCGATGTACATTTTTATGGACACCGAATACAACCAGTATGAAGTTGAAAAAGACAACTTGGGCGACACCGTCAACTACATCGAAGACGGCATGGAAGATGTGTGCGAAGCAGTATTTTATGATGGCAAAGCCATTTCGGTTGAACTGCCCACCATCATCGTGCGTGAAGTGGCATACACCGAGCCAGCAGCGCGTGGTGACACCTCAGGCAAAGTGATGAAAACCGCCAAGCTCGTCAATGGCACCGAATTGCAAGTGGCTGCCTTTATCGAAACTGGCGAGAAAATCGAAATCGATACCCGTACTGGCGAATTCCGTTCACGCGCCAAGTAAGCACTAGGGTCTGTTGACGTTTCAGTCGTGGTCGCGCCATAGACGATTTTTTAGACGAT
>CALFYA010000432.1 GCA_937952925.1 uncultured Moraxellaceae bacterium | reverse complement strand
AAATCAGAAAAACTAATTAAAAAAGGGTAAACGTGGATTCATCAAATGATGTGCAAAATGCAGCAGAATCGATGGCTCAATCGCAATCGTCACCGCAATCCCGTAGGCTGCTCCCCACAGATGCGCACTGTGATTGATGCCATCGTTGCCACGCCGCTGTGCATACAGCGTATAAGCGGTATATAAAACCGCAAACACAATCGCGGGAATCGGGATAAAAAATACAAAAATTAAATTCCACGGCGCAAACAAAATATAGGCAAACAGCACCGCAGACACCGCGCCAGACGCGCCTAAACTCAAGTAGCGAATATCATTTTTGTGCTTGAGGTAGCTTGGCAACATTGCCACCACAATCGCAGACACATAAAACAGCGCAAAGCCCATCCCTGCCAGATACGGGCGATAAAATTCTTCAATGGCACGCCCAAAGAAAAACAGCGTGACCATATTAAACAGCAAATGCCAGCCATCACCATGTACAAAACCATGCGTGACAAAACGGTCATATTGACCACGCTGACGTACCACAGGAGGCCACATGATCAGGCGGTGCAGCAGTGGCGGATGTTTCCACGCCGCAATCGACACCAACGAAGTAATGATCACCAACAACACGGTATGGGATTGCAAAAATTCCATCATCAACACAATTTGCTTCGACACTTGCAGCATACAAGCTCAAGTGCGCTATGTTGAGTTGCCCAACAGTAAATCTTGCTGTTGTTCGGTGACGGCTCGGATCAAATCCCACGTCAGGCGCATGCGTGCCACGTCTTTCATTTCGACCGGCATCATCATCCAAAAGGTACGAATGATGCGGATCTGATCGGGCAGTACCACCTGTAGGCATGGGGCAGTTGTCGCCATAAAGTGCGGCAAGATGGCCAGACCTGCGCCGGCGAGTGCGGCTTGTTGTTGCGCCAGCAAACTGGTACTGCGTAGCGCGATGCGTTCGGGCTGGCAAATTTCGGGTAGATAATTGAGCGCTTGGCTGATCAATAAATCGTCGATATAGCCCACAAACGGATGAGCCTTGAGATCATCGGTGCTGTGGATCGGTGGATGCTGTGCCAGATAGTCGGGGCTGGCATACAGCCCCAACGCATAGTCGGTCAGCTTGGTAATAATAAAATCGCCACGCGTTGGGCGCTCTAAAGTAATCACGATATCCGCTTCACGCCGTGACAGATTGAGCAGGCGCGGAATGGCAATCAAATCAATGCTTAGGTGAGGATGCTGTTGGGTGAGGCGTGCCAAATGCGCCGCCAAAAATGAGGTGCCATAGCCTTCGGTTGCACCCACGCGTACCAGCCCCGAAATGCCGGTTTGGGTACGCTGCAAGTCTTGTTCGATTCGTGCGCTGGCATCTTCCATCCGTTCGGCATGTGGTAGCAATTGTTTGCCAGCGTCAGTCAGGACAAAGCCGTGACGTTCGCGGATAAATAAGGTTTGTCCCAAGTGTTTTTCGAGTTGTTGGATGCGCCGTGCCACGGTGGTGTGTTCGACGCCGAGTCGTTGTGCTGCACTCAATAGGCGACCAGTGCGAGCGACTTGTAAAAAGAAGCGGAGGTGATCCCAGTCCATTGTGCGTGCTCCCATTTTGCTGTGCATTTTTGCACAAAAGCTCTGCATTTGATCGCGTTGTTTGTCCAAAATCGCACGATTAGGATGGACGGCAAATTGATCTTCGGCAGCCCTTCGATGAGCCATATTCTCAGCACCACCCAGCTTGATCCCAACATTCGCCGGATGCCCCTGTTGATCGGGGGAGCTTGGCAACAATCCAACACTGATCAATGGTTTGCAGTGGTCAATCCCGCCACGCAGCAGGTGTTGGCTTATGTGCCCAATGCCACAGGTGCAGAAGTCGAACAAGCGATTGCCCAAGCCCAGCAAGCGTTTGCCACATGGCGCAATACCGCAATTGGGGCGCGTGCGCGGATTTTTTTGAAATATCAAAGCTTGATCCGCGCCCACATGAGCGAACTTGCGGCGATCCTGACGGCTGAACAAGGCAAAACGCTGGCAGATGCTGAAGGCGATGTGTTTCGCGGGCTAGAAGTGGTCGAGCATGCCGCAGCGATTGGCAACTTACAGCTCGGTGAACTCGCCAACAATGTGGCGACTGGCGTCGATACTTATACGCTGGTTCAGCCGCTTGGGGTGTGTGCAGGGATTACCCCATTTAACTTTCCGGCCATGATTCCGCTGTGGATGTTTCCGATGGCGTTGGCAACCGGCAATACCTTTGTACTCAAGCCCTCAGAGCAAGACCCGATGGTCACCACACGCTTGATTGAACTAGCGATTGAAGCGGGTGTGCCCGCAGGGGTGCTGAGTCTAGTGCATGGCGGTGAATCGGTGGTCAATGCCTTGTGTGATCATCCGCAGATCAAAGCCATCTCGTTTGTGGGATCAACGCGCGTGGGTACTCATGTGTATCAACGCGCCAGCCTGAGCGGTAAGCGTGTGCAATGCATGATGGGCGCAAAAAACCACGCGATTGTTATGCCTGATGCACACCGTGAGCAAACCCTTAATCAATTGGTCGGTGCCGCGTTTGGTGCCGCCGGTCAACGCTGTATGGCGCTGTCGGTGGTGGTGCTGGTTGGGCAAGCGCAAACATGGCTGGATGATTTGGTGGCTAAAGCCCAAACCTTGAAAGTGAGTGCTGGACATGTGGCAGGGACAGACGTCGGCCCTGTGATTTCGTGTGCGGCCAAAGCACGGGTTGAAGGGTTGATTGCGCAAGGCGTGGCGGAGGGTGCACGTTTGGTACTCGATGGTCGTGCCCCACAGGTCGAAGGCTTTGCGCAGGGCAATTTTGTTGCGCCGACGATTTTTGCCGATGTACAGCCCAACATGCAGATTTATCAGCAAGAAGTCTTTGGCCCCGTCTTATGTGTGATGCATGCCGACACCCTAGATGAGGCGATTGCCCTGATCAATGCCAACCCCAATGGCAACGGCACAGCAATCTTTACCCAATCTGGCGCAGCCGCACGACGTTTCCAAGAAGAGATTGATGTGGGGCAAGTGGGGATTAATGTGCCGATTCCGGTGCCTGTCCCGATCTTTTCATTTACCGGCTCGCGTGCCTCCAAGCTCGGTGATTTGGGCCCTTACGGCAAACAAGTGGTGATGTTTTATACCCAAACCAAAACCGTGACTGCCCGCTGGTTTGATGATCAGACGGTTGCTGCGGTCAATACCACCATTAGCCTCAAATAAGGAGTAGGCCATGACACGGATTGCGATGATTGGCTTGGGCAATATGGGCGCACCGATGGCGCGTAATTTGCTCAAAGCGGGTTTTGAGTTGAGTGTCTTTGATCTCAATGCCGATGCGGTGGCACAGCTCACCGCACAAGGCGCAAGCAGTGCCGCATCGATTGCAGAGTTGTTGCATGCTGCGCCGGATGTGGTGCTCAGTATGTTGCCGGCGGCCGCGCACGTTGAGCGGGTGTATGTGGGCGCAGAAGGGGTGTTGGCGCATCTGACACGCCCCACGCTGTTGATTGATTCATCCACCATTGATCCCCAAACCGCACGCCGCGTGGCCGAACAAGCCACACAGCAAGGTCATGCCATGGTCGATGCACCAGTGTCGGGCGGCACAGCCGGTGCAGCCGCAGGCACCCTGACCTTTATGGTGGGTGCAGCCGATGCCGATACCTTTGCGCGAGTACAACCGATCCTAGAGGCGATGGGTAAAAATATCGTGCATTGTGGAGGTGTGGGGACGGGGCAAGTCGCCAAAGTCGCCAACAACTTATTGCTGGCAATCAGCATGGTGGGTTTGTCTGAAGCCATGACTTTAGGTGTGGCGCTAGGGATGGATGCCAAAGTGCTGGCGCAAGTGATCAATATGTCGAGTGGGCGTTGTTGGAGTTCGGAGGTGTATCACCCGTACCCCGATGTGATGGACAACGTACCCGCGTCACGCGGTTATCAAGGCGGTTTTGCCAGTCAATTGATGCTCAAAGACCTAGGACTTGCGCACCAATCAGCCAAGCATGTGGGTCAGCCGTTGCTACTTGGTGGCTTGGCGGAGCAGTTGTATCAGCAGTTTGTATTGAATGGTCATGGACAGTTGGACTTCTCAGCGATTATTCAAGCGTATCAAGCAGCACAGTAGGATCTCACCACGATGGATTTTGGACTCACCGAACAACAACGCATGATCCGCGACATGGCGCGTGATTTTGCCCGTCAAGAATTGCGCCCCCATGCCGCCACATGGGATGAAAACGGCTGGATTCCCGATGCGGTGGTGGCGCAGATGGGGCAGTTGGGACTGCTCGGCATGGTGGTGCCCGAAGAATTTGGCGGCTCATACACCGACTATGTCGCGTATGCACTCGCGGTGGAAGAAGTCGCCGCAGGGGAAAGCGCGACGAGTACCTTGATGAGCGTCCACAACTCGGTCGGCTGCAACCCAATTTTGCAATACGGCACGCCCGCACAACAAGCGGCATGGTTGCCCGCGCTCGCGGCAGGCCAAGCGATAGGCTGTTTTTGTTTGACCGAGCCACAAGCTGGCTCCGAAGCCAACAATCTCAAAACCCGCGCTGTGCTTGATGGCGATCAATGGGTGTTGAATGGTGCCAAGCAATTTGTCACCAATGGCAAACGCGCCAAAGTCGCGATTGTGTTTGCCGTGACCGATCCTGAGCTTGGCAAAAAAGGCTTGTCGGCGTTTATTGTGCCCACCGATACCGCAGGCTTTGTGGTCAATCGGGTGGAGCAAAAGATGGGCATTCGCGCATCGGACACCTGTGCAATTAGCCTTGAAAACTGCCGGATTCCCCAAGATCACTTGCTCGGTCAACGGGGCAAAGGCTTGGCGATTGCGCTGTCTAACCTTGAAGGGGGACGGATTGGCATTGCCGCGCAAGCGGTGGGGATTGCGCGTGCTGCGCTTGAAGCGGCGCTACAGTACGCCAATGATCGGGTGCAGTTTGGTCAGCCAATTGCTCAGCATCAAAGTATTGGCAATTTGCTCGCAGACATGCAGGTACAGATCAATGCAGCGCGGCTGCTCGTGCTACATGCCGCACAGATGCGTACTGCTGGATTGCCGTGTTTGTCGGAAGCCTCGCAAGCCAAGCTATTTGCGTCCGAAATGGCCGAGCGGGTGTGTTCGCATGCGATCCAAATTCATGGCGGTTATGGCTATTTGCAAGATTATCCAGTGGAGCGGCTCTACCGCGATGCGCGAATTACCCAAATCTATGAGGGAACCAGCGAAGTGCAACGCTTGCTGATTGCACGTCAATTGATTGCTCAAGGTCTATAAGGCGCGCCGAGCGCCCCTTTGCTCATACATGCGTTTGGGATTAGCGCCCAATCGCATGTTGAATCAGCAAATGCGCAATACTGCCTTTGGGAGGAATCAAAGGCAGATCATCAAACGGGAAAAACGCCGCTTCGGCGATTTCATCTTCTTGCAGCACCAGCTCACCACTGTCGTATTCCGCTACAAAACCAATCATCAAATTGGACGGAAAAGGCCATGGTTGGCTGCCCACATATTGCAGATTTTTGAGTTTGACCCCGACTTCCTCAAAGGCTTCACGATGCACGGTTTGCTCAAGGGTTTCGCCCACCTCGACAAAACCGGCAATGGTGCTAAACATCGGGATATGAAAACGGTGTGAGCGTGCGAGTAAGATTTCTTGTCCGCGCGTAATCGCCACAATCACACACGGATTGATGCGTGGATAGGCGTGATGCTCACACGATGTACAAGCCATCGCCATTTCGCCATTGGGATGTGGCTGCATCGGGCTGCCACAACAGCCACAAAACCGATGAGTCTTTTTCCATTCGAGCAATTGCAGGGCGCGTGCAATTTGTTCAAATTTGCCAACCGGTAGCTGCGCCAAAATCTGCCGTAGTGGAGTCAGGCTAAAGCCGTCGGGGACATGTTCGGCGTCGATATGACGGGTGATATAACGGTGGTCGTGTTGCGCCACCTCAATATCATCGTCGTGTACCTCAACACAAGGAAATTCAAAGGCGGCATTGATCACCACCGATTGACCATGAAATAACAATCCATATGTCAACTGCACGAGGGTCTACCTTGTTGTTTGGGGTCAGTATGCTTAAATCATATCTGACACAGAGCGTCAATCAAAAAGGCCTGATCAAATCAGGCCTTGTTGTGGTTGTGGTGAGTCAGCCTAGTTTAGGCAGCACTCAGCTCAGCCAAACTACGCTCACCTACACGGAATGGACGCTCACCGGCCGGTTTTTTGACTTCCACGCTTTCAAGGTAGTAGTCAATACAGGTAATGGCATCAGCCAAACGATCAATATCATTCATCGGCGGAGCAGACAGACCTGCGCCAAAATGACTAGCGACATAGGCGGCAGCATTTTTGAGGATATCGCGACCACGTGGAGCATTCAAAAACTCCATCGCACCACTCACGGACTCTAGCATGACGGGCACATTTTCCATGTGCAGCATGTCGCCGTTGGATTCGATAAACGACAACAATGACCGCATCGCCATGCCGAGCGTGCCACGGCTTTCACTGATCAACACCGCACACGCGGTATCGAGTTGATACAGCGAAATGCGCATGTTGTTGAGCGGTAAGGTCACCGCACCCGGCGTATAGGATTTGGCCAACAGCGTGGTGGCATTTTCAATCACCATCAGCGCATCCATCAGATCGTTGAGTCGATCTTGATCGGGCGCATCTGTCCATGCCCGCAATTGCGCGGCTTGTTGATCAAGCTCGGTCGCGGCATCGTTGAGATTGAGCATGGTGGCGGTCTGTGCAAGGACTTGCAAGCGGTCGGCCACCAAGCCGTAACCCCCTTCAACCGCTTCACCGCGTGCGATGGTGTCAATCAGGGTTTTGATCCCACCAATATCGTCGTGTACCAAACTGGTGACGGTATGAATCACATCACCATCGGGGCCAAACAAAAAGCCCGCAAGCTGGGTAGACACACGGTCAGTGGCGATTTTGTCATTGAGGATCAGTTGTTCGCGCAGGGCAGCGGCCAAATTGTTGTCACGGCATACCGCCATCGCCAACACATCAAGCAGCTCTTCGCTACCCATCGTTTGGGTCAGCTTGCCAAAACGGCGCTCAATGCTGGCAAGGACGCGTTTGCGGCTCGCACTCAAGGAACGGGTGGTATACAGCTCAGTCGTGGCGGCTTGAGCGGCTTGCCAATACAGTGCTGATGGGCGATTTGCAGCCAAGGTCGCCATTTCTTGGCAAGCCCGTTGCAGCAGTTGATAGTCACGCGGCTGAGCTTTATCTTGCAGCACTTGAGCCAGCCCGTGGCGATACATTTTGGCCAAAAACTGTACCAAACCAGTTTGGGTCGTATCATCCAAAGCGGCTGCCGGCTGACCAAGTTGTTCTGCGCTGAGGTAGGCGGCCAAAAAATGGCCTTCGCGCACCAGTGGTAACCCTGCCAAGCGATTGAGGGTATTGGTGGCAGGCAACAGCAAATGTGGCAGGAGGGTCTCACGCAGGAGCACAAATTCAAGGTAGCGTGACAACACCATCAGCCCCTCACCAATCGCCGCTAAGCGATCTTCTTTGGTTTGCGCAGGGTTTTCGGCAATATCGCGCAACAGTTTGCCCATTGCGCCCGACAGTTCACTGGCACCGTACAGCTCCAGCAAGCGCAAAATGCCATGAATTTGCATCATGGCGTCTGCGGCATCCATCAGCCCTGCGGTGTTGTGTTCGTCATCCACAAACGTACTTAGGGCAGATTCAACCTGCTTTAAAGACACGTCAATTTCGGGTTTGACCAGATGTAAAGAGGCGACATCAAAGTGAGATGGCGCACCAGTCGTAGAAATGGTTGCGGGCATGGAGTCCTTCCTGTCAGCATGGCCGTCAGGCCTTCGTTCATTTATTGCGCTGTATGAACCATGCATGCAGCGCTGCAAATCTTGGCCTTACCTTAATGCTTTTAACGCAGTCGTGCTAGTGGATTTTGGGGTCAAATCAGGCCGAGTTGTCGCCAAAGTGTCGGAGTTGGCGATTTTCCTTGTTCCTGCTGGTCTAGCCATGTCTGATGTAATGCGGTTTCGGCAGCTTGTGCGCGGACAACCGGCAAACGACGGGCGGACATGCTGCGATGGCGATGTTCACCGGCCTGCTCATGATCTTGCATGCCCATATCAAGGCTGACTTGACCACCGGTCATCACCAAATAGACATCGGCCAAAATTTCTGCATCCAGCAGCGCACCGTGATAATGCCGATCACGCGGTTTGATCTCACAGCGTCTGACCAGTGCATCCAGCGAGTTTTTTTGGCCGGGGTATTTACGTTTGGCCATCGCGAGCGTGTCGGTCACGGTGACTCGACCGGCCAGTGCAGGCAACCCGCAGCGCTTCAGCTCAGCTTCCAAAAAGTTCATATCAAAGTTGGCATTGTGTGCAATCAGCTCAGCACCCTGCAAAAATTCACTGACTTGTTGGGCAATACTGGCAAACAAGGGTTTGTCGGCCAAAAATTCATCGGTCAGACCATGCACATTGACTGAGTCACCGACCGGACGTTGTGGATTGAGATACACATGCAATTTGTTGCCCGTGAGTTTGCGGCCAATCATTTCAAGCACGCCAATCTCAATAATCCGGTCACCTTGAGCGGGATCAAACCCTGTGGTCTCAGTATCCAAGATCAATTGGCGTGCGCTATTGACGACCGGCAAGTTGCTGGGCATCACCATCGGTTCAATCGGTGGCGGCAGGGGGATGGAGTCAAGCGAAGCCGGTTCATCCACCCAATCATCGCTTGCATCTAGTTCAAACGTGTCTATCGCGTCAAAGCCTAGTGGATCATCACGCAGCCAATCGGGCATGGTGGGTGCTGGTGCAACAAGAGGAGGGTTGTCTTGGGCGACACGGTGTTGGCCGACCTGACGCGTGCCTTGATTGGCCAAATCATCGGCGCGTTCATTGCCAGCATGTCCGGCATGACCTTTGATCCAGCGCCAATCAATTTGGCGTCCCTGACAGGCTTGATCGAGTTGCTGCCAGAGATCGGC
>CALFYA010000431.1 GCA_937952925.1 uncultured Moraxellaceae bacterium | reverse complement strand
TGCATTTGCAGGCTTTTTGCTGTCTGATCAAGGCTGCTCAACAACTAACGCATCTATTCCGCTATCTTGCAGCATACGCTGGGCATTGAGTGCTTCGGCACGATTCATATATGGGCCAGACACCACCCGATACCAGATCACGCCATCGCTGGTGGTCATTTGTCGTACATCTGCCGATAAACCCACCAGCAGCACATCGGCACGTTGCCGATCTGCATCATCTGGATTGTCGTAGCTATTGATTTGCAAGATATATACCGGCTCACGTTCCGCAGCCACGATGCCTTCAGGATCGGGATTGCTGGTATTTTGCCGCCCTTGAGTGTCCACGGATGGTGAGGCACTCGGATTGGGCAATGGCTCTGCTGGTGCAGTTGTGGTGGTCGGCAGGGCTTGCTGTGGCACGGGTGTGACTTGCTGTTTGGGCAGCAACTCATAAAACTCATAGCCACGCTGTGGATCAGCAGGTGGCTTTTGAGTGGTGTCCGCTGGTGTGGGAGCTGTTGGTGCCGGCACCTCGCGCTGTGCAGGTTGCCACGGCTGCCACAAATACAACAAGACGGCCAAAGACAACCCAAACAATGTGCCAAATACCAACCATAACCATGCAGGGATTAAGGCTTTTTTGACATCCGGTGTTGCTGAGCGCTGTGTCGCGCCCCGTGGCGTTTTCCCAAACACGATGTACCCTTCCTCTGACACACCCGAAATCGTTACATGCTCGTTGGTGCAGACACACCAAGCAACAGTAAGCCATTGTTCAGCACTTGCTGTACCGACACCGACAACAGCAAACGTGCTTGCATCAGGTCTGCATCATCACCAATCACTTTGTGCTCGTTGTACCAACCGTGGAACAAGCTCGCCAACTCTTTGAGATAATTGCCCAATTGATGCGGCTCGTACTGGGTCGCCGCACGTTGCACGGCTTCGGGGTAGGCAGCAAGTTTAGCCAGCAATTCCGCTTCGACGGTTTCGGTCAAACGTGCCGCTTGCGCACGGCCTGCCGCACGATCAAACGACTTGCCTTGCTCGCTGAGTTTTTCCAGCATGCGGCACACCCGCGCATGCGCATATTGGATGTAATAAATCGCGTTGTCTTTGCTTTGCGAGACCGCCAAATCCAGATCAAAGTCGATGTGCTGCTCGCTTTTACGCATCACATAATAAAAACGTGCCGCATCGTTGCCGACTTCTTGGCGCAGCTCACGCAGTTCGACAAATTGCCCCGAACGTGACGACATTTGCACCATCTCACCGCCACGCCACAAGCTGACAAACTGCACCAGCAGCACGGTCAGTTTGGCCGGATCAAAGCCCATCGCGGCAATCGCAGCTTTGACACGGGCGATATAGCCGTGGTGATCCGCGCCCCAGATATCGACAATCTGGTCAAAACCACGTTGGTATTTGTCGAGATGATAAGCAATGTCAGCAGCAAAATAGGTGGTTTGGCCGTTGGCGCGTTTGACCACGCGGTCTTTTTCATCGCCAAAATCGGTAGAGCGGAACCAAATATTGCCGTCTTTTTCGTACAAAAAGCCTTTGTCATTCAAGACATCCAAGGCCTCAGTGATTTTATCTTTGAGAGTGGCTTCGCTAAACCATTGGTCAAAACGCACGCCAAATTCTTCGAGGTCATCACGGATATCATCCAAAATGACTTTGAGCGCGGTTTGATGAAACACCGCGTACAGCTCTGCACCGAGCAAGTTGCGTGCATTGTCGATCAAACCATCAATATGCTTTTCTTTATCGCCAGAAATCAAGGGTTTGTTGCCGTCGGCATCCGGCGCACCATACACCGCATCGGCAGGGACGTTGGCATAGACGTCTGCGACGGGGCGAATTGCAGCATCACCCACTTGGGCATGCGCTTGTGTGGCAATATCCGACACATACGCGCCACGGTAGCCATTGGACGGAAACACCAACGTTTGCCCACACAGCTCCAAATAACGCAAATAGGTACTGGTCGCCAAAATATCCATCTGACGACCGGCGTCGTTGACGTAATACTCACGCGCCACATCGTAGCCCACGGCTTCGAGCAAGCGCGCCACAGTCATGCCATAGGCTGCACCGCGACCATGTCCCACATGCAAAGAACTGGTGGGGTTAGCCGACACAAACTCGACTTGCACACGCTGACCTTGATAGAGCTTGCTTTCGCCAAACTGCGCAGCTTGGGCAGCAATGGTGTCCAAAATCGCAAAGCGTTGGTCATCATTTAAAAAGAAATTGATAAAGCCCGGCCCTGCAATCTCGACTTTGGCAATCTCGCCACTCGCGGGCAGTGCGGCCACAATTTGCTCGGCCAGATCACGCGGCTTAAGTCCTGCGACTTTGGCGGCGAGCATGGCGATATTGCTGGCAAAATCCCCATGACTGCGATCTTTGGTACGCGACAACACACTTCGGTCTTGCCAATCGCTTGGCAGGGTTCCTTGGGTTTGGAGTGTGTCGATGGCGCTAGCCAGTGCTGTTTGAATCGCGGCGTTCATGGTGGATGGGCTAATGACAAAAAATGGTCGACCAATATAGCAGAGCGAGACCACCTGCGCTAAGTGGGTGATGGTGAAAGTGTTGGACAATTTTGCAG
>CALFYA010000430.1 GCA_937952925.1 uncultured Moraxellaceae bacterium | reverse complement strand
AGTTGGTGGGCTTGTTTCGCCCGTATGGTTTTGCCCTGACTGCGCCGGTGTGTGAGTATTTTCAGGATGATCCGTTGCTGCAAGCGGAGCTACAGCAAGATTTGCAAAATGGTTTGGTGGGCAAAACGGTGATTCATCCAAGCCAAATCGCGTTGGTGCATGAGGCGTTTCAGGTGTCGATGAGTGATTTTGCAGCGGCACAGCAAATCTTGTCGCCACATGCGCAAGCGGTGTTTCAGCATGAAGGCGCGATGCTAGAGCCAGCAACTCACCTCGCGTGGGCGCAGCAGATTGGGGAGCGGGCAAAGTATTTTGGGGTGCAGGAAAAAGTGGCGCATTTGCAGGTGTTGTGAGGGGGAGAGCCAAACACGTGTTTGGAGTATCTTTTTTGATGTTGGGGCAAATAACGAATGTCGAGAATATGAGAGAGCAGATATCAAACGGATGCTATCGTGAATAGAAGCATCGTCTGATAGATTTTAAGAAGCTCTTGTTTTAATTTTTCAACATCAACCTTTTAAGTTGTTGGATAAAATGCCATCAGGATTACCTTGCAGATAGCCGCCGCCATGTGCTTTATCTAAGTTGATGCTGGTGTCTCCATCACCATCACGCCAATATCCTTCTACATGAGTGCCATCGGCTTTGATGTAATCGTTAACATAGTGAGGGTCAACGGAATGTGTGTTTTCTGGGATATCTGTATGTTCTAAAACATCTAGCCCTTCAACGATCCCTACGCCAATGACTGAGGCAGCAACCAATAAGCCAACATTTTTTGCTGATTCTTTAGCTTTGTCATAGTCACCATCAGCAATTGCTTCAAAGGTTGACACCGCCATTCCTACAGCAGCAACCCCCCCTTTTCCTACGCCAATTGCCGTCGTCTTTACAGCTTGACCAATTTGGGTAATCCCATTTTTTGCTAGCTGATCATCATCTGTTATGACTCCTTCAGCGATCAATCCACAAGATTCGACAATATTGCCCAAGATCTTACCAGTTTGTGTTGTTGATGCTTGAGCTAAATTACCAATCTTTTCAATTTCTTGAATTCCAGTTGTTTGAGCTAAAGTCTGACAACTTTTGTGCATGACTGATCCTGCAGCGCTGCCTACAATTTCGAGTGCTTGACCTGCGCCTTTAAAAAAAATGTTGAGCTTCATCCTGATCATCCTTACATTGGTTTTATCAAAAAGGGCAGCTTCTGCTGCCCTTGATGTTAGCGACAAATCACAACGCCGCCAACTGCTCCATCTGCCCCTTCACCCGATCAAGCTGACCTTGCAGCTCCGCGAGTTTGGCTTTTTCGGCTTCTACCACTTGCGGTGGTGCTTTGGCGACAAAGCCTGCATTGCCGAGTTTACCCGCCAACACATCGACATTCTTTTGCAGCTTGTCGAGGTCTTTTTGCAGACGCGCTTGTTCGGCTTTGGGGTCGATCAAGCCTTTCATCGGCACAAACACGGTAAGCTGACCAATCACACTGCTTGATGACAGCGGTGGGGTGGCGTCCAACGCCAAAATCTCCACCGATTCCACCTTGGCAAGTGCCTTAAACAACGGCTCAATCCGACCAAGTTGCTCACGCTCGCTATCGCTGATGTTTTGCAACAGGAGGGGCAGCAACCGCGCATTGCCCAAGTTCATCTCACCGCGAATGTTGCGCACTGCACCAATCAAGGCTTGCAGCCATACCATATCGGCTTCGGCTTGCGCGTCCATCTTGGACTCGTCTGGCTGTGGGTAGGCCGCGAGCATGATCGAATCGTGAGTCTTACGACCAATCATCGGTGCGAGTTGCAGCCAGATTTCTTCGGTCAAAAACGGCATGATCGGATGCAGCAAGCGCAAGCTGGTTTCCATCACGGCGAGCAGCACACGGCGCACTTCGGCTTTGCGTTCTTCGCTGGCGTCACCGTTCAATACTGGCTTGGTCAGCTCGACATACCAGTCGCAGTATTCATTCCAGATAAAGTCATAAATGGTCTGCGCCACCATGTCCAGACGATAGTCGGCAAAGGCTTGATGCACAGCGGCTTCAGCACGTTGCAAACGGCTGATGATCCAACGTTCAGGCAATTCCCACAGATCAGGACGCGCCTCGCTGCCGATGGTTTTGCCTTCCACATTCATCATCACAAAACGGGTGGCGTTCCAGATTTTGTTGCAGAAGTTGCGATAGCCTTCGACCCGTTTCATATCAAACTTGATATCACGACCGGTATTCGCCAACGCACAGAAGGTAAAGCGTAGCGCGTCGGTGCCAAAGGCATTGATGCCTTCGGGGAATTCTTTGCGGGTGGCTTTGTCGATTTTTTCGGCGGCTTTGGGGTTCATCAGGCCGGTGGTGCGTTTGCCCACCAAGGTTTCCAAGTCCACACCGTCGATGATGTCGAGTGGGTCGAGCACGTTGCCTTTGGACTTCGACATTTTTTGGCCTTCGCCATCACGTACCAAACCATGCACATACACGGTTTTAAATGGCACTTGGGGGCGGCCTTGCTCGTCTTTGACAAAGTGCAGCGTCATCATGATCATCCGAGCGACCCAGAAGAAAATGATGTCAAAGCCAGTCACCAGCACGTCGGTGCTGTGGAAGG
>CALFYA010000429.1 GCA_937952925.1 uncultured Moraxellaceae bacterium | reverse complement strand
CCATGCCCTTGATTGGCAACGCGATAGAAAATCGCCGGTGTACCAGCGTCTTGCAAATGATGCGCATACAGCTCGCCTTCGTCACGCAGCACATCAAGTCCGGCGGTCACCACCAAAGCAGGGCATAGGCCGTCTAACTCGCCATGCAATGGCGAAATCAGTGGATCATTGAGCGTCAAGCCTGAGTCAAACGCATAACGCGCCTTGGCATTGTCCATGTCGGATTGGCTCAAAAACAGGCCATCGGTAAAGGTACGATGCGATTCGTATTTGGCCGCCAAATCCACCACGGGATAAATCAACAGTTGTGCTTTGGGCGCGTAGTCTTGGCCTTTGGCTTGCTGACTGACCACTGCCGACAAATTGCCACCGGCACTATCACCACCCACACCAATCCGGCGTGGATCAACCCCAAGCGCTTCGGCATTGGCATATGCCCAACGCAGCGCAGCCAAGCAGTCTTGGGGGGCAGCTGGTGCTTTGTGCTCTGGTGCCAAGCGATAATCGACGCTCAGTACCTGCATCTGACCATATTTACACAGCAAACGGCATGGCTCATCGTGCGTATCCACATCGCCCACCACAAAGCCACCACCGTGATAAAACACCAACAAAGGCGCAGCACCGACTTGGTTGGCCGGTTTGTAATGACGCACACGCATCATGCCGACAGCACCAGCAATCTCAAAATCACGCACTTCGGCCACTGCGGTGGGTTTGCCCACAATTGAAGCCATTTCGGCGCGGAAGTGACGACGGCTTTTTTCAATATCATCGCCAATCAAACTCGCATCGCGCAGGCTGCGAAACGCCAGCAACAGCTTGAGGTGTGAGTTGAGTTCGGGGTAATCATGCCGATAACCCAGCAAGGCTGCCGCCTTATGGTGGACAGGTTCTGGCAAATAGCTGGTCACGCGGCCTGCGGTGCCTTGTAGGCGCATGATTTTGGTCACCAATGGGTGCGACATCATCGACATTCATAACTCCTCAACGGCTTGCAACTGGCACTCATCTTTGCAGGCGCAGCGCAAGCCAGCTTCCCGAAAAGCCGTTATCTTGTCGAGTCCATCGGGCTTTGACAAGCACACATGTTGACGAAATCACGGCGCTCAGATTGGAATTTTTGATCATCCATCCACAAAATGCCCAATTTACCCAGATTGAGCTGATACGGCATTTTTGCCAAAAAACCGCGATTTTTTGCAAAATAAACAGAAAAAACCGCAAAAACCATCCGATTGACTTGAATTTTACCGACCAAACCCAAGCAATAGCAGCAGGATTGAAAGCCGCAGTGCATTGCACGGGACTGGTCATGTTCAACATGTTTAAACGGAGGTCGTCAATGTCTACCCCTGAGCAAAATGACCTGAATGTCGATAGCCAAAATTTGGCCGACACTTTAAATGTCGATATGGCACACATGAATGCCGAAGCTGCCCCTGAAGCCGAATGGGCTGAACTGCACGGCAAAATTGCTGACCTCGAAGCGCAGCTCAAAGATGTACAAGCACGTGCCAACGCCGACATGTACAACTTCCAAAAGCGAGTAGAGCGTGAAACCGACAACGCCAAAAAATACGCGCTTGAAAAATTTGCCGGTAGCCTGCTCGACGTGGTCGACAACCTTGAGCGTGCGATTGCCGCCGCCGGTGATCAAGACAGCCCATTGGTCGAAGGCATCCGCCTAACCCAAAAATCGATGCTCGCCGCGCTGGAAAAACATGGCGTATCGGTGGTTGACCCAACTGGTCAAGAGTTTAACGCTGACCTGCACCAAGCGGTGGGGATTGCACCCGATGCACCGGCCAACCAAGTGGGCGTGGTGTTGCAAAAAGGCTATACCTTAAATGGTCGCTTACTGCGTCCTGCGATGGTGATGGTCGGGCAATAAGCCCAAATTTTGCGCGCCCATAGGATCTGTCTGCTGATTTTCAAGCGAAAAAAATCAAAAAAAAGCCGATTTTTTTGCTTGAAATGCCACAGATCAGGCGCATATCGAAGCACAAGCAAACCGAATTGTCTCAAATAGGAGCAACACTCATGGCCAAGATTATTGGTATTGACTTAGGTACTACCAACTCCTGCGTCGCCGTATTGGAAGGCGACAAAGTCAAAGTGATTGAAAACGCCGAAGGCGCACGCACCACCCCATCGATCATCGCTTACAAAGACGGTGAAGTATTGGTCGGTCAAAGCGCCAAGCGTCAAGCGGTCACCAACCCCAAAAACACCCTGTTTGCCATCAAACGTCTGATTGGCCGTCGCTATACCGACGACGTGGTACAAAAAGACATTGGCATGGTGCCTTACAAAATCATCAAAGCCGACAACGGCGATGCATGGGTGGATGTCAACGGCAAACAACTCGCCGCCCCACAAATCTCGGCTGAAATCTTGAAAAAGATGAAGAAAACTGCCGAAGACTACTTGGGCGAAACCGTGACTGAAGCGGTCATCACCGTACCTGCCTACTTCAACGATGCGCAGCGCCAAGCCACCAAAGATGCAGGCCGCATTGCGGGTCTGGACGTCAAACGCATCATCAACGAGCCAACCGCAGCTGCCCTCGCCTTTGGCATGGACAAAAAAGAAGGCGACCGCAAAATTGCCGTCTACGACTTGGGCGGTGGTACCTTTGACGTGTCGATCATCGAAATTGCTGATGTCGATGGCGATCAACAGTTTGAAGTGTTGTCCACCAACGGTGACACCTTCTTGGGTGGTGAAGACTTTGACTTGCGCTTGATCGACTTTTTGGTCGAAAGCTTCAAAGCTGAGCAAGGCGTCAACCTCAAAAACGACCCACTTGCGCTGCAACGTCTCAAAGAAGCCGCTGAAAAAGCCAAAATCGAGCTGTCGTCAGCCAACAGCACCGAAGTCAACCTGCCGTACATCACCGCAGATGCAACTGGCCCCAAACACTTGGTGGTGACCATCACCCGCGCCAAGCTCGAAGCCTTGGTGGAAGACTTGGTGGCCAAAACCATCGAGCCTTGCAAAATCGCGCTCAAAGACGCTGGCCTGTCGATCTCCGACATCAGCGACGTGATTTTGGTCGGTGGTCAGACTCGTATGCCGTTGGTACAAGCCAAAGTGCAAGCGTTTTTTGGTCGTGAGCCACGTAAAGACGTCAACCCCGACGAAGCGGTTGCTGCGGGTGCTGCGATCCAAGGCGCGGTATTGGCCGGTGACAAAAAAGACGTGTTGCTGCTCGACGTGACCCCATTGACCTTGGGCATTGAGACCATGGGGGGCATCCTGACCGCCATCATCGAAAAGAACACCATGATTCCAACCAAGAAATCACAAGTGTTCTCGACTGCCGATGACAATCAGCCTGCGGTGACCATTCAGGTCTATCAAGGCGAGCGTAAAATGGCGGCGCAAAACAAGCTGCTCGGTCGTTTTGACCTCAATGACATTCCACCTGCACCACGCGGCATGCCACAAATCGAAGTGACCTTTGACATCGACGCCAATGGCATCTTGAATGTATCGGCCAAAGACAAAGGCACTGGCAAAGCGCAAAGCATCCAGATCAAAGCCAACTCCGGTTTGTCGGATGACGAAATCCAGCAAATGATTCGTGACGCCGAAGCCAACGCTGAGGAAGACAAAAAGTTTGCCGATTTGGCGGCTGCTCGTAACGAAGCCGATGGCATCGTGCACAGCATGCAAAAAACCGTCAAAGAGCAAGGCGACAAAGTCTCAGCCGATGAGAAAAAAGCCATTGATGACGCGATCGACGCGCTTGAAGCCGCCACCAAAGAAAATGACGTGGACGACATCAAGGCCAAGATCGACGCACTGCAAGCGGCAGCGATGCCAGTCCTGCAACGCATGTATGCTGAGCAACCACAAGGTGGCGCAGCTGACGGTGCACAGTTTACTGATGCAAGATCGGAAGAGCGTCGTGTAGGGAAAGAGTGTCTTCGCCTGTGTAGATC
>CALFYA010000428.1 GCA_937952925.1 uncultured Moraxellaceae bacterium | reverse complement strand
TGACTGGAGTTCAGACGTGTGCTCTTCCGATCTCGGCGTCATCGAACCAATGCCGCACGCCTTGAATCTCTTGATAATCTTCGTGACCTTTGCCCGCCACCACCACCGCATCACCGGCTTGGCTGTGTGCGACGGCAAACCGAATCGCTTCACGACGATCAGGCTGTACGGTCAGTTGCTGGGGCTTAGCGATCACCGCACCGGTCAGCATTTCGTCCAAAATCGCTTGGACAGCTTCGGAGCGTGGATTGTCGGCGGTCAAGATCACCTGATCAGCAAGGCTAAGTGCAACCTCTGTCATCAAGGGACGCTTACCCCGATCACGGTCGCCACCACAGCCAAACACCACCCACAACTGTCCTGCCACATGGGGGCGCACACTGCGCAGCACTTGTTCTAGTGCATCAGGTGTATGGGCATAATCGACAAGCAGCAGTCGATCTGGATCGGCAATCACCTGCATCCGCCCCGCAGCCCCTTGCAGACGTGGTACAGCGTCGATGATTTGGGTCAGATTCAGTCCCAACGCACAGGCAGCACCCATCGCTGCGAGCAGATTGGACACATTAAAACGCCCGAGCAACGGACTATGCACCTCAATCAATCCCAGTGGCGTTTTGATCTGCAAATCCGCCCCTTGTAAGGTGTAATGTGCCGACAACAACGCAAAATCAGCAAACGGCTTATCCATGCTATACGTCCACACCCGCACCGATTGGGCGCACGCACGTTGCATGATCAAATAAGCAGGATCATCGGCATTTAACATCGCCGTGTGCAGGGTTGGAAAAGCAAATAGCTGTGCTTTGGCCGCCGCATAGGCCTCAAATGTACCATGATAATCCAGATGATCACGGGTCAAATTGCTAAACACCGCCACTTCAATCGGGGTGCCTTGCAAACGCCCTTGATCTAAGCCATGCGAACTCGCTTCAAGGCAGGCAAACTGTGCGCCTTGCGTTGCATAGTCTTGCAAATGCTGCTGCAAGCTGAGCGCATCGAGCGTGGTATGCGTCGAGGGCGTGAGATGGGGCAAAATGCCATTGCCGGTCGTGCCCATCACCGCACTCGGATGACCTGCCGCACTGAGTAGCTCCGCCACCAAACGGCTGATCGTGGTTTTACCATTGGTACCGG
Source organism: uncultured Moraxellaceae bacterium (assembly GCA_937952925.1). Taxonomy (GTDB): domain Bacteria; phylum Pseudomonadota; class Gammaproteobacteria; order Pseudomonadales; family Moraxellaceae; genus CALFYA01. The sequence continues at coordinate 1,652 of CALFYA010000428.1, read as the reverse complement.
TCACTGCCGCCACGCGTAGGGGCGGCATAGCGTGATCCTGTTGATAAAAACGCCGAGCGATGGTGCCCAAATGCACGCGCAAATCCGGCGCGACGATGATGGGGCGTTCACTGTGGATGGATACGTCGACCTCACTGATCACCGCTGCCGCGCCACGCGCCAAGGCATCGGCCACAAATTGACCCACGCGCTCCGGTTGTAGCGTCCCTTTGAGGGCAAAAAACAACGTCCCTTCACGCACCTGCCGACTATCGAGAGTGATCGCCTGAATCATGGTGGTGTGGTCGGCAAGGCGCTCCGGCCACAGCTGCGCGAGTGTGATCATGATTTTTTCTTCGCTGCTGGAACTTCAAGGGGTTTGTCTAACGGAACATTGCGTAAACGTAAGGATTCTTGCATGATTTTGGCAAAAATCGGGGCAGAGACCAAACCACCATAATATTGACCGACAGGATTTTCCACCACAATCGCCAACACAATTTGTGGATTGGTGGCGGGTGCCATCCCCACAAACAAGGCTCGATAATCCGAAGGCGAGTAACCACGTCCATCCGGACGCAGTTTGTGTGCCGTACCGGTTTTACCCGCGACGCGATAACCGGGGATCGCGGCTTGTTTGGCCGTGCCACCATCTTCGGTCACGCCTTCGAGCATATGCACCACACTACGGGCAATTTGTTCGTCCAAGATGCGCTCACCGGCAGGTGGGGTCTCTTGTTTAAAAATCGTGACCGGACGAAACATCCCACCAGAGGCCAACACCGCATAAGACTGCGCCAACTGTACAGCGGTCACGTTGATGGCATAGCCATACGACATGGTCGCCACTTCAGCGGTATTCCACAGTGTAGGTGGCAAAATTAAACCAGGGCTTTCACCGGGGAATTTAAGATCGGTGCGTTTACCAAAACCCATGCGTTTATAAAACATCGGTAACGTGTCATTGGGCAACGATAGTGCAATTTTAGCCGATGCCACGTTGCTCGATTTGACCAACAGGGTGCGCAAGTCGATCACCCCATTATTGTGGTGATCACGGATGCGGTGATTGCCCACCACCATGCTGCCCGGTGAGGTATCAATCAAGGTGCGGTCGGTATATTTACCCGACTCCATCCCTGCCGCCACCGTGAACGCCTTCATGGTTGAACCCGGTTCAAACATGTCGATCACGGCACGGTTACGCATCGCATCTTTGTTGTCGAGGCCACTGTGTGAATCATTGGGGTTAAACGACGGCCAGCTGCTCATCGCCAAAATCTCACCGGTATTCACATCAATTGCCACCGCAGTAGCCGAACGCGCATTGTTGGTAATCCCCGACGCGGCCAACTCACGATACATGATGTATTGCAAGCGCGAGTCAATACTCAGTTGTACGTCTTCGCCGGGAATCGCCGCTTCAATCAATTCCACTTCTTTGATGCGATTGCCACGCTTATCGCGCATCACCCGCACTTTGCCATCATGCCCCGACAAACGCTTGTTGAGTGCCAACTCCAAGCCTTCTAAGCCTTGATCATTGCTGTTGGTAATGCCAATCAGCTGCGCATTGGGCTGGGCTTGAGGGTAAAAGCGTTGGTATTCGGTACGGCGATACACTGATTGAAACTTGCGATCGAGCACCACTTTGGCCATACGGGGAGGCAACT
>CALFYA010000427.1 GCA_937952925.1 uncultured Moraxellaceae bacterium | reverse complement strand
CAGTAAATTTTTATGAAAAAACGCGGTACTCTTGTCAGAAATCAGGTCATTGATGATACCTATCAAATTCTCTTTTATATTGGAGAGGGTGCTTTTGGTGAGGTGTACCGCGTGCATCATAAATATTTAGGGGTTCAAGTGCTGAAGTTGTTCAAAGAGGTTGATGATAAAATTGAGATGAGTGGTTTGCTTGACGAAGCACGTATTTTGTCTGAAATTGTGCATCCTAATATTGTTCGTGTCTTTGAGTGCAATTCGTTTTTTCTAAATAAAAAATTAAGATACTTTATGACGATGGGGTTTGTGTCTGGAGAGAGTTTGACACAGTTGCTCGCCAGAAGAATTAGCTTAAATGCTAAAGAAGCCGTTGCCATCATGCTTGATGTTTTATCTGGTTTGAGCTTTGTTCATTCTATGGATCCAGCTATTGTTCATCGAGATATTAATACTGATAATATCTTGTTGTCATATGAGCAAGATAAAATATGTGGAATGCTGTCAGACTTTGGACTTTCTCAGAAATTTGATTTAAAAAGCAGCCTCCCAAAGGCAGCAGGAAGATATGCTTATATGGCTCCAGAGACATTCTGGGGGGTTCATGTTTTGTCTAGTGATGTTTTTTCATCTGCTGTGGTTTTGTATCGTTCAATGACCGGATTCTATCCGTGGCAGTACGAATCTGAGTGGATGGGTTCTGATATTGAGGATATCGTAACTTATATTTCCTTAGCACGAAAGCGTGCACCTAGAGCGGTTTCATTTTATAATGAAACTAGTGATGATATACTTGATGCGATTATCTTAAAAGGGTTGTCGGTTGATTTGCAGTATAGATATAGATCTGCAAACGATTTTTTTGGTGCTTTAAACTTTTGGTTTAATAATTCATCGCATTAAATATAAATGCCCAATCACATCCTCCCACACCGCATCTGGCATCCACATCTGCTCAAGCTGCTGCCGCGCGTCTGACACTGGCACGCCCAGATTGAACACCCGATGCAGATAGATCACACTCGACACCCGATAGTTGAGCGCACAGTGCAGCCAGACTTTTTGCTGTGCATATTGCTGGAGTAAATCCAGTACTGCGAGCAGCTGCGCTGGTTGTGGCTGATCAAACAAGATCGGCAGATTGAGATACAGCATGCCTTGCTCAAGCACACGCCGATCCTCACTAGCAATCGCATTGCTCGCATCGGTCAACGCCAAATTGATCACCACCTCAAAGCCTGCCTGTGCAATCAGCGCAAACTGCTCTGGCGTGGGCTGCCCTGAGGTATGCAGCCGATCATGGATCGGCACATGATGCAAAATCGCAGCAAGCGCTACATCAGGATTTGGGTTGATCACGGACATAACGATCTGCTTTACCGAGCAATACTGGCAACGAGCCGAGCGACGACAAAAAGTCGGAATAGGGCAGTGCGCGACCAATCCGCAGCAAGAATGGATCGTTGTCACCGACTTTGCCGGCGGTGGTCATCACAATCCGTGTCCGATTGCCTGCCGGTGCAAACGCCATCCGCCCTTGCATAAAATCAATATCACCACCAATCACCCGATAGCGGATTGACTGTGGCGTGTCTTGCTCATAGCGCATATCGAGCTTAAACGGAATCGAGATAATCCCGAGTCCCAAACCGACATGGAAGGTGGCATCGGTAAAGTTGGGCTGTGGTTTGACCTCGACTTTGCGGATTTGGCGCATGGTTTTGGCAAAAAAGCGTGGATCAGACATCAGCGGTTGGACGGTGTTGACGGGCGCATCAAGGGTGTCTACCGCGCTGACAAAGCGAATCGGATCAAGCTTGCCTGCCACACGCCGACCGACCGGTTCATGTACAAAAATCACCGGTGCTTGGGTTTTTTCGCTGTATTTTTGCGCCCATGTCCATTGATCTTCAGGCAAGGTCAGTTGGGGCGTGCATTTGCTGGTCTCGCAAGCGTCTAGCGTGGTTTTATTAAAACGCTGACGCAGGGATTCGAGTACAAAGCCATTGACCCCGACCGGAATACCTTGTTTGATTTCGGGCATCGCCTTAAAAATGGTACTGACAATAAAGCCTTTGGGGGTATTGAGATCGCCCCATTGGGTGAGGGTCACGAGGGTTTGTTTGTTGGGCAGGGCAAACCATTCAAACTTGCCTTGACCGTATTGGATCGGTGAGTCAATCACCAACGTGGACAAGCTGTGATCGTCGAGCTGGTGTTGCATCACCACGTCTTCTTTAAAGCTCAGTAGCGGAATCGGGATCGGCACATGGATGCTGTATTTGACTTGTTGGATGTTGCGCTGGTGTTGTAGCACTTTGGCATGAGTGAGGGTGGGAAATAAGCCGACATATTGATTGTGTTGGCTCAAAGTCTGTTTGATTTGCTCAGGGGTGGCGTTGATGATTACCGCAGCGGTCTGAAAGCGTGCTTGATCAAAGCGTTTGATCCCCGTTTTATGTGGGATTTGTACCGATTGCGGACTGTGTTGAAACATCACCATATGATGCTGCGCAAGTTCTGCGAGGGGTTGCACTTGACCGGCAAATGGCGCAAGGGCGCTGGGCGTAGAGTCTGCCCATGTCAGTAGGGGCGTTGCCAGACTCAGCGTACTGACCGCGCATACACCAGCAGCAACTACACAGCGCGTCGCTGTAGCAAAGGATACAACCATCATTGTGATTCTCAAACGTCAGATCCAAAAAATCGCACATCACGACAAGGCATGAACGCATTGTCCGTTTTAAGATGACGACATTTGACATAAAAATAAAGTCAAAACTAGCGCCGGTAACA
>CALFYA010000426.1 GCA_937952925.1 uncultured Moraxellaceae bacterium | reverse complement strand
GCATCTTTTGGCGTCCCAATCAGCCGATCAAACAACTGCTTAAACATCCAATCTTGATACAATACTGCATTGTCATAGTGATTGCGCTGCACCTGCACCCACTCACTATAGCCTTGTTGATCCATCAACTGCTCAATACGGTCTTGCCCCTCAAAGCGAGCAAACTGTTCAGGATAACGCTGGTGATAATTGGGATGAGCACCCATCAGATGCACCACAATCAGTTTTTTGGCATGCGCGTCTTGTAAGGCCTGCTGATAGGCTGGTAGCACTTTTTCATCGAGTGACTGAGTACTGCGACCTGATTTTTGATTGAGATAAACCGTCTGATGCGCATAGCTACCAAACAAAGAAGAAATGTAGCTATCGCTTTGATTACTAATCCAGAAAATCTTGTAACCATGTGCCTTAGCACCACTCAGCAAACTCATGGTTCGTGCATCGTTGGATTGAGCGGTAGGAAGATTCGTCAGTTTGAGCTTGAGTGACGGGATGGTTGCGGGTGCAGAAGCATACGCGTGACAAAACACGCTGACCTGCTGGAGATACTGCTCAAGATGGGGCGTGGTTTGCCGTGGGTAGCCACACACACTCAGATTTTGACTGGTCACGCTGTCGGTGAGTACCAACACATGGGTTTGCCGATCAAATGGACTATTCTCGGTGGTGGTTTGTTTGGCGTTTGCATCCCACTGGGTATGCAGGTGCTTGTGCTGATGAATGCCCGCTTGAAATGCAAGAATTTTGTCATGATATTGCGTCCAAAACGCAATCGGGTGTAAGTTGCGGGAGGGTTCTATGAGATACGCCGCCACCGTCAGTAGCCCAAGCAACGAAAATACGCCTTTGCCAATTACTCCACGCTGCCCAAAACGGACGGGCTGGACATACTTTTGGGTCAACATCAGCACCGAAACGACAACGGTAAGAATCAACAGCAGCATCGTTAAAAAGGTGATGAAGTGTAGCGAAACAAACTCCAGCAACTCTTGTTGGGTGGTATTGGCAACCGATGAGATGATCAGATAGGCCTCAACATCACTATCAAACAATAGCCAACTGATCGAACGCAATACCGCATCTAATAAGAAAACGCTCCACCAGATTCCCATAACAATCCACCATTTTTGGACTTTTTTGCGGATCATCGCTGTGGTCAGCCAGATGCCTGCGGCAGACAAAAATGCCAAACGCACTGCATCGGAAGGATTGCCCGCCAAGCCAAGCGTCAGGCCGACCATCGCAGGGGGCAGCAGCAACAACAAATCAGACCAAACATGCTTCACGGTCGAGAGGTGTGACATGATTTTTGCGGCGTTGTCATGGGTAGATGGCGATTATGTCGTGCTTTTTTTGAAAAGCAACGAGGAAAGCTCTAGACAAATAACTGCACATCATTTG
>CALFYA010000425.1 GCA_937952925.1 uncultured Moraxellaceae bacterium | reverse complement strand
GGTGTAAACGTCATGGAAGGGGGTGTGGGTAACGATACCTATGTATACCGCATGGATGATAATATTTATGAGCGACTTGATGAAGGTTTTGATACGGTTTATGCTTATGATGATTATTCTTTGTATAGCTCGATTGAGCAGGCCATTGCTAAAGGTGTGCAAAACATCAATCTAAATGGTAATGAACTCAATAACCGACTCATCGGAAATGCAGGGGCTAATATTATTTATGGTGAAGCGGGTAATGATTTTTTGGCTGGTGGTGCGGGTAATGATGATCTCTCTGGTGGATTTGGTCATGATATATTAAATGGCGGTATTGGCAGCGATTATATGGAAGGTGGCTGGGACGATGATATTTATTTTGTCGATAGCACAGATATCATTTTTGAATTTGAAAATGAAGGCATTGACGAAGTTCGGACATCAGAAAGCTTTGTGTTGGTCGATCACGTGGAGAATGCCGTTGCACTTGGCACAGCAGATGTGACGCTGACGGGGAACGCACTCAATAACAACCTCAAAGGCAATAGCGGTCATAACACCTTAAACGGTGGTGCTGGTAACGACACCATGGATGGCGGTGCTGGTAATGACACCATGGTGGGTGGCACTGGCGACGATCATTATGTGCGCAATAGTTTCGGCGATGTGATCACAGAGTTGGCTGGTGAAGGGATTGATTTTGTAAAAACCTACCTCAGCTATCAGCTCGGTGAGCATATCGAAAATGCAGAAGCTGCTGGTACAGGGGCGCTGAGCCTGACAGGAAATGCACTCAACAATTCGCTATGGGGCAATGCCGCAGATAACCGTCTCAGTGGTGGCGAGGGCAATGATTTCTTGCTGGGTGGGGCAGGTCATGACACCCTGATTGGTGGCGCAGGTGATGATCTGTATTGGGTGCATGATGCCGATACAATGATTGAAGCTGCCAACGGTGGTGTAGATACGGTGAACAGTGCCGTGAGCATCACGCTCGGTGCACATGTTGAGCATGCCTCCTTACTGGGTTTCTTGGCCAATATTGATGCCGTGGGTAATGAGCTGAATAATCACTTAACTGGCAATGCAGGGTTTAACCACCTCACCGGCGGTGCTGGCGATGATGTGCTAGATGGTCGGGGTGGTGGCGACAACATGGCCGGTGGTACAGGTAATGATCTGTATATCCGCGATAACAGCACGGATGTCATCACTGAGTTGGCCGATGAAGGTATTGATACCGTTCACACCTATCAGAGCTATCAACTCGGTACATTCATTGAACATGCAACCGCCTTGGGTGCAGGAAATTTAGGGCTGTTGGGCAATGCTGCTGATAATACCTTGATCGGCAACAATGCAGACAATCGCCTCAATGGTGCTGCAGGCAATGATACGCTGATTGGTGGTTTGGGCAGTGATACCCTGATTGGTGGTGTAGGCAACGATATTTACGTCATTGATGCACAAGATGTCATTGTGGAAAACGCGAATGCTGGTATTGATGAAGTGCACGCTGCCATTAGTGTCAATTTGCGTAATACTCATCTGGAACATGTCACGCTCTTGGGTGCTGATCATCTAGATGCTATTGGTAATGACGCCAATAATATCCTGATCGGCAACTTTGGTCACAACTTGCTCAGTGGTGGCATAGGAGATGATGTACTCGATGGTCAAGGTGGTAACGACACCATGATTGGTGGTACAGGCAACGATACTTACGTGCGCAACAGCACCAATGACGTCATTTCTGAACTCGCTGATGCAGGGGTCGATACAGTACACACCTATTTGAGCTATCAGTTGCTTGATCACTTGGAGAATGCTACTGCCGCGGGTCAGGGCAATCTTAGCCTGACGGGTAATACTGTCGCCAACACCCTGACGGGTAATCAGGGCAACAACCGCTTGGATGGTGGCTTGGGCAATGATCTGTTGATGGGAGCGGCTGGCAATGACACCTATGTGCTTCGTCGGGGTGATGGTCAAGACACTATTGTCGAGACTGAAGGCGCTGATCTCTTGCAACTCGGTAGTGATATCAATGCAAGCCAAGTGTGGCTACGCCAAATCAACAACGATCTTGAAGTTAGCGTGATTGGAACCACCGATCGTATGCTGATTCAAGGCTGGTACAGCGATGCGGCGACCCATGTGGAGCAGATCAAGTCGGGTAATGGTCGTACCCTGACGGATAGCAATATCCAAAATCTGGTCAACGCGATGGCAAGCCTCAACCCACCAGCATTAGGTCAAACCACGCTATCGACCGCGTATCAATCACAGCTCAATGCGGTGATTGTTGCCAACTGGACGTAAACAGCCATCAAAACCAGCGTGGTATCAGCCGCGCTGGTGTTTAACCATTAAACCGTGCGGTTGTTGCTGTTGAAATCTGATGGGTTTGCCGAAACGTCTCCATCAACTCCACCAGCAACGTCGCTTGTGCAGCTGCCATCCCATGTGCTGTGAGCAGCTGCCCAATATCCATCCCTTCAAGCTCATAATGAGTACGCCATGTGGTGAGACAGGGTGCATTAAGATGCTCATAATTGAGCACACACAACTCAACGCCATCAGACAATTGAGCGAGTTGATGGAGTAAGCCATCGACTTGCAATGTTGAGCCTTCTGCCCACTGAAAAAAATACCCATGCCCATAAACGGCAAAGCTGTTGACCTGTTGTTTTGACCACGCCAATACTGGCGCAATCGTATGAGACAAATACCGCGAGCGACATACATAGATGACACGCAAGCAACCGTCCATGAGGATTGTCCTATCATTTGACTACACATACTATGGTCAAAAATTCAGCACGTATTCGCCTCCACAACCCCTGTACAACGCCCCAAAAGCGTATAGTTTGGTAACCGTCAGCCCCTCGGGACAAACACTTTGGAGAAGAACATGATCAACAGCCGACAGCTCACCATTTGTCTTGGACTGATGCTGAGTGGATGTGGCTCATATCCAATCAAAACCACACTCATGGTGGGGGATGATCGTGATCGTTTTGGCTGTGTGGCCTCAGCCGGTTATCAATGGTGTGGTACGGAAAATGCCTGTGTCCGCCCATGGGAATTGGCCAAAACACGCGGCTTGAGTCTCGAAGATCACAGCATCAAACAGTATTGTGCCAATCAAGGACAGGCCAATCGATGAGTAGTGCAGCGTATGTACTGATTTTTCGTCAATCGGGACTGATGGTTTGTCGGCACACTCAGCACGACTGGAAAGTGCTCCAGCAGCAGTATGCTGACTACACCACATCACTAGGGGTATGGACATGGCGAGAGGTGACTGAGTTTTTGGCGGAGGAATACCCCAGTTTGTGGCCTGCATGGCAGTTGCAGCTGCAACCGTTAATCGCCAAGAGCGTTGATGTGGTCTTGTTGGGCTAAAAATCGAGCAGCCTTGGGTTTAAAATGCGACAAGGTTCACAGGATGATGTGTAGATACGGCAATGTATTGGTACATAAGTCTGCGAAAGCACCCTTGACAGGAAATCGGGTGCTTTTTACTTTGAAGGCTGCAAGTGTCGCCCACAAGGATGGTGTGGCCTTGTTGATAAAAACAACGAGTTGCCTTGGCTGCACACTCAGTTGAGATCAAAACGCAGCCAAAGGAAGGATAAGCACGTGCCCGAATCGCAAACGATATGGAGTGGCGTTTTTGCTGCTTTGCACCCCCAACATATTTATCAACACAATTTACAAGCCCTTGATGCGTGGATGTGCGCACTGCTGGCATTGACCCCGACCCATCAAGATTTGATCTTTGACAATCACGATTTGCAGGTGTGGTATCACGCGCTGATGCAAGCGCTACGGCAAGACCCCCACCAATTTTGCCAGCACTATGCCGCCGTCAATACACAGTTTGCTGACCCACAATGGTCGGAGCGACAGGTGACAACCAACAAGGTCGCGATCTTGGCATTAAAACAACACATTGAGCAAAAACGTCAGCAGCTTATCCAATTACAAGATGTCGTGCCCGATTTGGCGTTGCAGCTCCAACATATCTCACGGCAGGCGTGGCTAGACCGACGCCAGCAGGAGCAAGAGCAGCAAGATTTGCATGAAGAAACCGAGCGTTTGCAGCAAGATATCCGTTCATTTCAAGCTTCAATGACTGCATTGGGATTGATGGGTGGGTTGGCGCTGATTTTTGGTGCTGTGACAACAGGGGCATTGTGGCCGTTTGGCAGTTTGGTATGGGTGGTCTTGCTGCCCACGGTACTGATGTTGTTGACCTTATGGCTTGGGGACTGGCGTAAATGGCGTGATGATCAGCACATGCTGCGCCACCAACAACAGCAGATTGCCCAGTTGGATCGCCAAATCTCTCAGCAGCATGCCACGTTGGAGCAGTATCACACATGGCTGGCGCAGACCACGGCCATGCAGCAGCGGGTGGGGCAGATCTTGGCCGCATGGCATACCTTAGAGAGTGATGTGGGGATGACCCTTGCCCAGTTGTGTAGTGTGGAGGTGGAGTGGTCTCGCGCTCATCCACAGGCCGCCGTGCAGCATTGGGAGGATGCACAGCTCGAATGGCGTGCGGCTTATGAGCAGATCGAAGCCTTATGTGCAATAGCGTTGAGTCCTACGAGCCAATCACCTGTGATCAGTTGTGACCATGTGTTGATGCCAGCCACACCCGCAAACATTCAGTCCTATCAACAGCCCTAAGCAGTTGCTCGTTGCGGATATTCACGACATCATCTCATTTTGTTTGATAGCAGCGATGATGATGGCATTGATTCGTATCCAACCGATGCAAGCTGGTGACGTGTCACACGTCTTTGCTGTCCAAGTGGCGTGTTATCAGCCATCTTTTCATGAGTCGATCAGCGTGATCGCTGAACGTTTTGCGCAAAGTCCACAGACGGCATGGCTTGCATGGCAAGACGATCAGGCGGTGGGCTATTTGGTGGCCTATCGCAGTGTGTTTGGCAAAGTCAGTCCGCTTGGAGCAGCGTTTGAGATTGCCGCACAGCCGACCTGCTTGTATCTGCATGATCTCGCGATTGTACCAAGTGCCGCAGGTCGCGGCGTGGCGGCGCGATTGATTGGGCATGCACGACAGTGGGCGCAAGCTGAGGGATTGCAAGGCTCGGCGTTGGTCTCGGTGCAAGACTCACAAGCCTTTTGGCAAAAGTATGGCTATCAGGCGTGTGGTGTGGAGGGTTTGCAACAGCAGCACCTTGCAACATACGGTATGGATGTTTGTTATATGACCCAGCAGTGGACAAATGCAGTCGCATCCGCTGTGATTGATCGACCAGACTCCATGAGCAAACAGGCATGATTCAGATTCAAGGCATTGACCATGTGGTGCTACGGGTGCGCGATTTGGCGCAGATGCTGCATTTTTATACCGAGGTACTCGGTTGTCGGGTGGAGCGTACCGAACCCGATTTGGGGCTGTACCAGCTGCGGGCGGGGCAGTCGTTGATTGATCTGGTGCCAGTCAACAGTGTGCTCGGCAGCAAAGGAGGCGCTGCACCTGAGCCGCACCACAAACACAACGTCGATCATCTCTGCTTGCGGGTAGAGCCATTTGATCCCAATGCGATTTTATTATTTTTGGCCAAACAAGCTGTGCCAACCGGTGAGGTTGCGCGGCGTTATGGGGCAGAAGGTTTTGGCTTGTCGATTTATATTACAGATCCTGAAGGCAATACGGTAGAGCTTAAAGGTGCACCAGAGCAGTCGATCTAAACGGTCGGTTTGGTCGTTTCCTCTTGGGCTTCTAGACCGCTCTCGTCTATAATTGTGCGCCTTCTTTGCATAGCCCTGTGCGACCTGCATGCCTGATACCGATTCCCCTGCGCTGATTTTGGATGATCTGATGGTCATGCGAGGCGATGTTGCCTTGTGTGGAGCACTGAATATGGCTGTCCATGCTGGAGAGATTTGGCATATTGTCGGCCCTAATGGCACCGGTAAAACCACCCTGTTGATGATGCTCGCCGGATTGCTACCCATCCAACAAGGCCGCCTACACTGGCAAGGTCGTGCAGCACAGGAGTGGTCAACGCTGTATGTCGGTCATTTGTCTGGCCTCAACAGCAGTTTGAGCGTGTTACAAAATTTACAATTTTTGGCGAATCTTTCTCAGCAAAATACACGTATATCCCATATCGACGATGCACTCATGCAGGTCGGGTTGGCTGGTTATGAGGATGTGCCCGTGGCGCGATTGTCATCGGGGCAAAAACGCCGCGTGGGGTTGGCGCGTTTATGGCTCGATCCTGTCCCTGCGTTGTGGCTGCTCGATGAGCCACTGACCGCGCTTGATGTCGCAATGGTGGAGCGTCTCAATACCCGTATCACACAGCACGCGGCTCAGGGTGGACGGGTGATGTTGACGAGTCATCAACCGGTGGCTTGTGTGACCCATACTGTCGATTTGGCACAGCATGTGGTGGTCGCGGAGGATGATCGATGAAGATCCTCTGGCAACGTGAGTGGGCGCTCAAAGTCCGTACCCCCGCAGGATGGTTGTATCCGGTGGTGTTTTTTTTGATGGTGCTGGTGCTGTTTCCACTGGCAGCTGGCGCATCGCCAAAGCTGTTGGCGCAGATTGGCGGAGCGGCGGTGTGGATTGCGGCGTTGCTGTCGGTACTGCTTGGCATGGACAGTTTATTTCGCAGTGATCTCGACGATGGCACGCTGGAGCAAGTGGTGGTGGCGCGCTATTCGCTGCCACTGTGGGTATTGATCAAAGTTGCGGTGCATTGGTTGACCAGCGGCTTTGTCCTCACCTTGTTGTCTGGTCTGGCGATCCCTTTGTTTGGTTTAAGTACAGATGAAGCCAGCGTGTTGGCGTTGGGGCTATTGCTGGGTACACCAACCTTGACTTTGCTGGCAGCGGTTGCGGCAGCGTTGACGGTATCGTTGCGCGGATCTGGCGTATTGGTACCGTTGATTGCGTTGCCTTTGCAGTTGCCCGTGTTGGTGTTTGCGACAGGTGCAGTGGATATTGTGCAAACTGGTGGGCAAGTGTTGCCCGTGTTGGCGTTGTTGGCGGCATTGCTCATTTTGGCAGTAGTGCTGTTGCCGTGGGCGATTGCCGGTGCGCTACGTTTGGCGTTGGCACAATAGCGCTGTTTTTTAGATTTTTCATAACGGACATCAGTCATGCCTGAGCCATCCCAAACTGCGGGACAGCCATCCATCTGGCGACGCCTCTGGATCTGGTTTAACCAAACGGTCGGCCCGCGCCATTTTTTTATGACCTTTCGCCCGTGGATTAAGTGGCTAGGGCTGATTGCAGCGGTGTTGATTGCGGTGGGATCGGTCTGGGGCTTGGCGTTTGCACCACCAGACTACCTACAGGGCAATAGCTTTCGCATCATTTATATCCATGTGCCTGCGGCCAGCCTTGCCATGTCGATTTATTTGGCCTTGGCAGTGCTGGGTGTGATCAGTCTGGTGTGGAAAATCAAAACCGCCGAATGGGTGGCACGCGCAGCTGCACCAGTCGGTTTTGTGATGTGTGTCTTGAGTTTGCTCACCGGTGCGATTTGGGGCAAACCAACGTGGGGCACCTATTGGGTGTGGGATGGTCGGCTGACCAGTATGTTGATCTTGGCGTTTTTGTATGCAGGGATCATGGCGCTGTATCAAGCCTTTGAAAATAGCCCCAACCAAGGCAAGGCCGCCGCGATCTTGGCGATTGTGGGCGCGGTCAATTTGCCGATCATCAAATACTCGGTGGTGTGGTGGAACACCTTGCATCAAGGCGCGACCTTTACCGTGACGGCAGCCCCCAAGATGGATCCGTCGATGCTGTGGCCGCTACTCCTGACCTTTATTGGCTTTTATTGTTGGGCGGCAGCGTTGGTGCTGTATCGCACTTGTACGCTGATTTTAGAGCGCGAACGGCAAAAACGCTGGGTGCAAGAGTTGGTTGAACAGGAGAGCCGGTCATGACCCCTGCCTTTGACAGTGTCAGTGCATTGATCCAGATGGGGCATCACGGCGCGTATGTGTGGAGCGCGTGGGGCGTGTCGTTACTGTTGATCACTGTATTGATGTGGCATAGCGTGTATCGTCGCCAACAGTTTTTTCGTCAAGAAGCCGCTCGCCTACGGCGGCAAGCCGCGCAAGCCAAGCGTCAGGAGTAAAAGGTGATGCATCCCAAACGCAAACGTCATTTGATTTGGATTTTGATTGCTGTGGCAGGGATCTCGCTGGCAACCGGACTGATTTTGTATTCACTCCGTGCACAGACCGATTATTTCTTTGCGCCAGCCGATTTTGCCGCAGGTAAAGTGCCGGAAGATAAACGCATCCGCGCCGGTGGTATGGTGGTGAAGGGCAGTATTGAGCGTTCGACCTCATCACTAGACGTCAAATTTAAGATCACTGATTTTAAATCGACTGTACCGGTGCAATACACGGGCATCTTGCCAGACTTATTTGCCGAAAACTCGGGGATTGTGGGGACAGGCAAGTGGGTCGGTGGTGTGTTTGTGGCTGAAGAAATTTTGGCAAAACACGATGAAAATTATATGCCACCAGAAGTGAATAAAGCCCTCAAGGCACAGGGGCGATTGCCGAGTGGTGAAGCGGCACCGATGCAATAACATCACCTCAGCTTGGCGCTCTGTTGATAGATGATTGTCGTGTTGCGGCAATTCTTTTTTCCCCACCTTCTGGCATGCTCAGTCCACTCAACATCCGATGGAATGAACATGAAGATTCATCATTTAAGCTGTGGCACTTGCTGTCCGGTCTGTCAGCGCGCCTTGCAAGGGCGTGGAAGTTGGCTGGCAGCGGCGCAAATGCCCTGTCATTGTCTATTGATTGAAGATAAAAACGGCTTGGTGTTGGTTGATACCGGTTTTGGTACGCCTGATGTCGCCAAGCCGACCCAACTCGGACGTGGCTTTTTGGCTACGATGCGCCCCACGCTCACACGTGAAGAAACCGCAGTCGCCCAAGTACAAGCCTTGGGCTATCAAGTCAGTGATGTGCGCCATATTGTGCCGACTCATCTAGACCTTGATCACGCGGGTGGTTTGCCCGATTTTGTTCACGCCAAAGTGCATGTATCACAGGCCGAAAAGGACGCAGCGCTCAAGCGTGCCAGCCTGCCAGAAAAATCGCGTTATCGCCCACATCAGTTTGCCCATCGTCCAGACTGGCAGACCTATCAACCGAGTAGTCAGTCTTGGTTTGGGTTTGAGGGGGTGCAACAGGTGCAAGGGCTGGATACCGAAATCTTGATTGTGCCGCTGCTGGGGCATTCGCGTGGACACAGCGCGATTGCGGTCAATCGTGGTGACAAATGGCTGTTGCACGTTGGCGATTTGTATTTTGATCGCCGTACCCTCACGCAAAGCGCTCCCAAAATGATGCAAATTGCCGAACAAATGGTGGCCTTTGACAACCACAAACGACTCACCAATGTACGCCGTGTGGCACAGCTGGTGGCGCAGCACAGTGATCACATCGAGGTGTTTTGTGCGCATGATCCGGTGGAGTTGGCGCGTTATCAGTAATCTTGCAAAACACCGCCACGAATGGCGGTGTTTGAACACGTGCAATCCAGCGTTATTGCGGGGTGACACGGACAAAAAAGCTGACTTTGGCTTTGGTGCTAAACGATCCTGCTTTGGGGGTGAGTTCACTGATCCCACCCGATCCAAGCGGTTTAAAGCCCTGCTTGGTGGTGCCATTGGCGAGTGCCGTGGCATTGCCAAGTAAGCTAATCACAATCCGATCAGTGGTGCCGCGTTGCCGTGGTGCTTTAAACACCACTTCTTGGTTTAACCGGATGGTCTGATTGGCTTGGGTACAGGTCACATCGCCCCACAACACGGGCGGCAATGGATTGTTGTTGCGATCGGCGATCAGGCTTTGGCTTAGATTGTTGGGCACATACTGGACAAAACCACCATTGCCTTGCTCATAGCGATCGGCAATCACCGACATCGGTTGCAACGCCACCACACCGGTGAGGCCATTACATTGCAGTTCGCCTTCGAGCAAAAAGCGCGTGTCCTCGGCAATGTCCAAGAAATAAAACCCTGCCATCGACAGCAACGCGTTGCTGCTATTACAAACCAACTCGTCTTGGTGCGGCTTACATTCGGCGTTCAGTTCGCTGTCGAGCACAAACCCTAGTGAGCCGTCATTTTTGCCATACACTTGCAAATCGGCACGCGGAATAGACGCACTGGTGTTGACGGTTTTACAGCCGATGCCAGTCCCATCATCGCGTTGGTAGGCAATGTTGCTGACATGGTTGTCGACCAAGACGCGCTCGGTACGATCAAACCACAGTTGAGCATTCGGAGGGATATTGGGCAGGCGTGGTTCTTGGCCTTCGGGTGTCTGAAACTGCTTGATAAAGTCGTCGGGTGTTTGTGCGCTGGCGCAGCCGGTTGAGCCGTCCGAATCAATGCCGGATTGACTGGACGTAACGCCCATCCCCACATACAAGGCTTTTTTCAAACAACTGCTACTGACATTCAACGTAGTGCTGGCTTTGACGCTATTGTCTGCCCGTGAGGTGACTTGGACGACGGGTGCGCCAGTGCTGGTGGTGCGGATGGTGGCGGTCGAGATACTGCCATCGGCGTTGGTTTTGGTGCTGACCAACTGCGCACCCGTCACCGACCAATCCATGCCACGTTGATTGGCGGCAAAACCAGAAATGGTGGCGTTTAGCTCAATGGTGGTGTTGGGCGTCAAGCAACTGCTGGCGCTGCTCAAACTGATCGCACCACGCGTATCAATCACCGCATCCGCCGTCCGAATCGCATTAGCGGGCAGGGTGGGGTTGTGTGCGCGGAAAGTCACCCGTACCGGAAAGGCATCGCGCAGAGTAGAAGTTTTGACGCGTAGCGTGTAGGTATCGCCTTGGCGTTGCTCAGACACAATACTGGCGTCACCACTGGTGATACTGGCGCTGAGGTTGCTTTTGTCGGTAAACGCATTGGGGATGGTGGCTTGCAGTTCGACCGTATCACCCGCTGCGGCAACCGTGCTGCGACTCGGGCTAACTGACACTTGCTGCTCCGCCACCACCACATTACGAGTTTCACGAAAAATTCGATTGCTGGCAAATTTTTCACTATTGAGTTTAAACACCAGATCCGCACTGCCAATCGCTTGCCCAATATAGCTGCGCTGGGTGAGTTTTTTGACCGCTTCACCCTCCACACTAAAGGTCGTCCATGTGGCATCACTGACATCAATTGGGCCATAGCGTGGCGCTTCGATTTCAAAGCAACTGTCTTCGGTCAGGGAATTGATCAGGTTGTTGGTCGATTGCGAAAACACCGCAGTGGTCGCGCCGGTTCCCAATCCCACAGGGCCGGGTACCATGCCCACCAACGACACCAAGGTTTCAAGGCTGACGCTGCTTAAATTAAACGACTTGCCTTGGGCGTACACCGATGCGCGTTGCCATAGACCGGCTTGGCTGGCGGGACGATCTTCGACAAGGAGTGAGTCATAATTGCCAATTTGAAATTCGGTGATTTGGTTCGGCACCAAGGCGCGTTTGGCATTTTCGACACTTTTAATCACCAACAGCGCGTTACTCGCATGCGTGGTTGCCGCGCCTGCGCTATTGAGTTCACCAAAGGCGGCAGTTGTACCGAGTAACCCTAGCGACTGTCCGGCGCTATTTTGTCGATTTTCACTAAACACATACCCTTCTTGTGCAGCGAGCATTTGTGCCGACAACTCAGCGGCTGTAAAAATCGGCAGTGGGTTGGCAGGGATTTTTTGAATCTCACAAAAGGCAGCATTGCGCGTGGATCGCGTCTGGATTGCGGTTGGATTCCACACCGGCAAGCTGACAGGGCGGCTGTCGAGTTCGCTCGGACGGCGCGCCCCCAACACTTGGGCGTGATGTGGTGCTGTGCTGCGTTTGCTTGGGACGGGCTGACGCTCAAGCTCGGCAATCGCTTGATCAAGCGCCGCTTCGAGCTGCACCTGATGGAGTAAACCTGCATACAGCCGATTGTTGTTGCGGGTGAGGTCTTGCGCTTGGCTAGTCAGTTCGCCTTGGTTTGCCAACAGTTTTTTGGCAACGGCAAACGGAATGTATTCGGGGCGCACATCATCGGCCTGTGCTTGTTGCAGGGCAGTGGGATCTAAGCCAAATAAGCGGATATTCAGATCGACCCATGTGTTCAGTTTGCTGTTGATGCGCTGAATGTTGGCAACATCGGCAGCAACGACAGGGGCAAGGTCGAGTGCAATGGCAGGGCAGGCAATTTTGCCGTCACCCACCTCAAGCATCACGCGTCCGCCTTGCGCGGGGTTCGCCGGATGCAGTGGGGTATAAAATCGCCCACTCATCCCGCCTTGATCATTTTGGATGAAAAATGCCGCGCCAACGTGTGCGGTTTGGCCTTGTTGTGCGATCACGCGAATATTGGCAGTGCCCATCGTGTCGGGTAATCCCTTGACGGTGAGGATGTCCCCAAACGCTGCTTGGGTGCGGTCTAGCGTCAGCCGACAACGGTTGTCGATTTGGCCTAAGCTTTTTTCCAAAATCTTAAAGGGCGCGTTGATAGTGGTGGGTGCGCTCGTCGATGGGGTGCTTCCATCGCCGCCACAACCTGTTAATCCCCACAACATGCCTGCGCCAAGCGTGAGCAATGCCGTCTGTCGATGCCGTATCATTTTTTAGTCCCCAAGGTGTTTTTGTAGGTTAAGCGTAAAAAAAGGATGATTTTTAACCGTTGTAGTTTTGCTGAATGGCACCGGTACACTTGATTTGCATGGTTAAATTTTTTGTAAATGGATTTGGACTCTCGACATTTGCCACAAATCGGTATACACCAAAGACCAGCCTACAGCATCAACATGGCAGGAACGCCCATGAAAAAAATAGAAGTGTATCCCGAACCGGTTGGCGGCTGGGCATCGCTCAGAGGTGCGGCCAGTACCTTGCTGGGGCATGATAGTTTGCTCAAAGGTGGCAGCACCATGCGCCGTGTCAATCAACCCGATGGCGGTATGAAATGCTCGAGCTGTGCGTGGCCGGATGCGGCGCAAAGCAAAGCGATTGATTTTTGTGAAAGTGGTGCTAAAGCAGTGGCGTTTGAAGCCACCGCCAAACGCGTGACACCCGAATTTTTTGCCCAGCATTGTGTACGCGAACTCAAAACATGGTCGGACTACGAGCTAGACCAATTGGGGCGACTGACCCATCCGATGAAATACGATACAGCGACCGATCATTATGTGCCGATTGCATGGCAGCAAGCCTTTGACGAAATCGGCGAATTTTTGCGTGAGCAGACCGTGCCAGCCCGCACCGCATTTTATACCTCTGGCAAAGTCGGCAATGAACCGGCGTTTTTATATCAATTGATGGTGCGTGAATACGGCACCAATAATTTCCCCGATTGCTCCAACATGTGCCATGAGCCAACCAGTGTGGGTTTGGCGGAGCAGATCGGGATTGGCAAAGCCACCGTGATCCGCAGTGATTTTGCCCATTGTGATTTGATCTTGTCGCTCGGGCACAATCCAGCCACCAATCATCCGCGTTCACTGGTTGCACTGCGTGAAGCGCGCAAAAACGGCGCACAAATTGTGGCGGTTAATCCGCTACGCGAAAAAGGCTTGATGCGTTATCGCCATCCGCAAAGCCCGATGGAAATGCTGACCGGTGGAGGGACTGATCTGGCCAATGAGCATTACATCCAAGTCAAAGTGGGCGGTGATAGTGCGTTTTTGACTGGGGTGATCAAAGCGTTTTTGCAAGATGGCACGCCAGATCAAACCTTTATAGACGAACACACCTCCGGTTTTGCTGAGTTTGTGGCATGGATTGACGCGCAAGCGTGGCAAACCCTTGAAGACGCCGCCGGTGTGCCACGCAGTCAGATGCATGAGGTGGCGCAACTGTATGACCACAGCAAAAACACCATTTGCATGTGGGGCATGGGCATTACCCAACACGAAACAGGGCTGGACAATATCCATCTGATCGTCAATTTGCTGCTACTCAAAGGCAATATTGGACGCGTGGGGACGGGCTTGTGTCCAGTGCGTGGGCACTCCAACGTACAAGGCGACCGCACCATGGGCATCCATGAAAAGCCTGATCTGGCGATGATGGATCGGATTGAGCAAGTGTTTGGCTTTGCGCCACCGCGTGAGCAAGGGCTGGATGTGATTGGCACCCTGCAAGCCATGCAAGACGGCAAGCTGGATTTTTTGATGGGACTTGCCGGTAATTTTGCCAAAGCCACGCCCGATACCGCCGCCACCTTGCACAGCCTTGAGCAGCTGCCGATGACGGTGATGGTGTCGATTAGCCTCAACCGCTCCCACCTGCATCATGGCAAACAGGCGTATATTTTGCCGGCACTGGCACGCACTGAGGGCGACCATCAAGACAGTGGTTTTCAGAGCGTGACCATCGAAGACTCGATGTGTAACATTACCTTATCCAAAGGCATCAATCCGCCAGCCTCCAACATGCTGCGCTCCGAAGCCGCGATTGTGGCGGGGATTGCTCAAGCTGCTTTGCCTGATAGCCGTGTGCCGTGGCCGGAGTTTGTCGCCGATTACGACCGCATTCGTGATGCGATTGGTCAAGTGGTTGCAGGCTTTCAAGAGTTTAATCAACGGGTGCGTCAGCCGCGTGGCTTTTATTTGGGCAACAGTGCGCGTGATCGAGTGTGGAAAACCAAAACTGGCAAGGCGCAGTTTTTGCCACCGGAGCAGCCGTTTATTCCCGAAGTCTTACAACAGCCCGATACCTTTCGGCTCACCACCATTCGGGCGCATGGGCAATTTAACACCACCATCTATGATCTCGACGACCGCTATCGGGGTGTGTATGGCGAGCGCGATGTGTTGTTTATGCATCCCGATCAAATGGCCGCGCAAGGCTGGCAAGTGGGGCAGCGCGTGGATGTCACCGCCATTTACGCCCACGAAACCCGCACCTTGAAGCACCTCAAGCTGATGCCGTTTGATTTGCCCCTCGACTGTGTGGCGGCCTATTACCCTGAAGCCAACGATTTGATTCCGCTCTCGCATCATGTGCCGCGCGCGCATACCCCTGCGTATAAGTCGATTGCCGTGCGGATTCATGCTTGTCCATGAATTGCCCCGTCGATGCCACACCAGTGATCAGCGTGGTGGCAGGCCAAGCGCACACTCGCCATGATTGCCAACCGATCCGCTTAGCAGTCGCCGAAGAAGTGCCGGTGGCCTTGGTCTACAACGGCATTTCACACGTGGTGCTGATGACCACGCCGCAGCATTTGCCTGAGTTGGCCTATGGCTTTTCGTTGTCCGAAGGCATCATTGAGCATCCACACCAGATCTATCAGCTCGATTTACAGCCGCACGATGCTGGCATCACGGTGGAGATGACGGTATCCGCCGCTTGTTTTGCCGCCCTCAAACAACGCCGCCGTCAGCTGGCAGGGCGCACCGGTTGTGGTTTGTGTGGCATTGAAGCCTTAGCCCAACTGCATCCGCCACTGCCCACCGTCACCGCGCCACTCCAGATCACGGATACACAGTTGCAAGCGGGTTTTGCCGCGCTTGCCCAAGCGCAACAGATCAATCAAGCCACCGGTGGTTGTCATGCCGCAGGGCTATTGCAAGCCGATGGCATGCTCACCGTATTTGAAGATGTGGGACGCCACAATTCACTGGATAAGCTGATCGGTTGGCGTGCATTGCATGGGCAGCCAGACGGTGTACTCTTGCTCACTTCACGCTTATCCTATGAATTGATTCAAAAAGCTGCCGTGGCTGGACTCGCAACCATCGCAGCGATTTCTGCTCCCACAGGGCTAGCGGTGCGTTTGGCACAGCAAGCTGGTATGCGTTTGGCGGTATTTGTGCGAGAGGAGCGGGTGACGTGGTTGGGGTGAGGGCGTCACAAGTTGTCGCCAAATCCTTCAAGCTCACTCGTCATCTCACCGCCATCGTCTTATGCTGTATTGCAACAACACCAGCGACCGGAGCGCCCCATGACCATGCGACCCACCTTAGATGATATCCCCAACCAATATCCGTTTAGCCGTTGGCACGACAGTTTTGAGCATGGCCTAGACCAATACACCGCCGAAAACTGCGCCAAAGTCCAAGCGGTGTTTGATCAATTGCTGCTCCAGCTCAGCGCACTTGGTACAGATGCCGCAGCCGAAGATCAGCTAGCGGCCTTTGAGCAAGCCGTTGAAGCGCTCAATGATCTCAATGATGAGATAGACGGGCTGATTGAAACTGGTGAGCGCGAGGATTTGTGTGAGCTATTTAATGCCATTAGTGTGGCGGTGGGATTAGATCCTGCCGATTATGGCGATGGTGAAGGCGTGGCGAGTGAATGGCGTGATTGGTAAGCCTAAAGCATCAAAAAGGCGGGAATCACTCCCGCCTGTAGGTTAGTAATAATTTCCTCGCACACTATTACGGTATTTAAAGCGCCGCAAATGCCGAATAAAGAAGCGTTTCATATCGTCAAGATAGGTGTAGATCACCGGCACCACCACCAAGGTGAGCAGAGTTGAGGTCAACACCCCACCAATAATCGCGTGTGCCATTGGTGAGCGTTGCTCTGCACCTTCACCAAGGCCAAGCGCCAGCGGCACCATGCCAATCACCATCGCAGCAGTGGTCATCAAAATCGGACGCAAACGGGTACGACCGGCTTCGATGATGGCGTTTTCACGGTCATCGCCGTTGTCTACTGCGACCTTAATAAAGTCGATCAGCAAAATCGCGTTTTTGGTCACCAAACCCATCAACATGATAATCCCGATAATCGAGAAGATATTGAGGGTACTGCCAAACACATACAGCGCCAAAAATACCCCAATCAATGACAACGGCAACGACGACATAATCGCAACAGGATACAAGAAGCTATTAAATTGCGAGCCAAGCAGCATATAGATAAACAGCACCGCCAACACCAACGCAGTCACCGCATAGCCAATCGACTCCGCCATATCTTTGTTGGCGCCTTCCACTTGGAAGCTATAACCGTCTGGCAGCTTCATCTTGGCTTGGACTTTGGCAATATCATCACCAATATCGCCCGCCGGACGGCCTTCCACGTTGGCCGCCACCAACACTTCACGGAACAAATTACGACGGTTGATTTGCGATGCGCCCAAGGTTTGCTCCATCTCCACCACTTGTGCCAGCGGAATCATCGCCGGTGCACCCGTGGCAGGGTCGATTTTGCCAGAGCTGATCGACAGCTCAGACAGCGCACCGACTCCCTGACGCGCATCATCGGGCAAGCGCACATTCACATCATAGTTTTCGCCTTGCGCATCTTGCCATGTGGTCACATCTTCACCGGCAAGCAATGGGCGCAGCGCCTGACCGATCTGTAGCACCGACAGCCCTGCATCACTCGCCGCATCGCGATCAAGCTCAATCGACAGCGTGGGCTTGGGGTCTTTGAGTGACGATTCCAAATCGACAATCCCATCGATTTTGGATAGCTCGCGCTTAAATTCATCGGAGATTTTTTGCAGTTGCTGCAAATCACTGCCCCGAATCGAAATCAAAATCGGCTTGAGACCACCCGATACCGACTCTTTAGCCGATGCCACTGAGGTGACAATGATCCCGCCCACACCAGTCAAGCGTTGGCGCATATCGGTATTGAGTTGATTGAGGCTACGGGTTCGCTCTTGCTTGGGTTTGAGTTGAATCCGCACTTGCGCACGGTTGCGCCCACGACTGCCCAAGCTATTGATGGTGGCGTAAGTCGCACGGACTTCGGGGTATTCACGGATGATTTTTTCCACTTGCTCGACTTTGGCGGTGGTGTATTCGAGTGAAGCATCCACCGGCGTTTCAAACTTGACCGACATTTCGCCCAAGTCTGGTGTCGGCACAAACTCTTTACCAATTTGCCCTGCCAATACAAATGCACCGACCAGAGAGCCCAGCGCCAATCCCATGGTGGCTAAGCGATGATGCAAACAAAAGCGCAGCGCCTGTGCATACCACTCGTTGAGCTTATCGAGTTGATCGGAAAACCATTTGAGAAAACGCTCAAAGCGATTGCGTTTGGCTTTGGGATGAGGATCTTCCGGCCAAATTGCCGAGAGCATCGGGTCGAGGGTAAACGACACAAACATCGAAAACAGCACCGCAGCTGATACCGTCACCCCAAACTGATAAAAGAAGCGCCCAATAATCCCGCCCATAAAGGCAACCGGCAAAAACACCACCACAATGGTCAGGGTGGTGGCGAGTACCGCCAAGCCAATTTCTTGGGTGCCTTCAAGCGCAGCTTGTTTGTGGCCTTTACCCATTGCGGCGTGACGCACGATGTTTTCACGCACCACAATGGCATCGTCGATCAGCAAACCGATACACAGCGACAGCGCCATCAAGGTCATCACGTTGATGGTAAAGCCACACGCCCACATCGCTGCAAGTGTGCCAAACAACGAGATCGGCAAAGTCAAACCGGTAATAATGGTCGAACGCCACGATCCCAAAAACAGCAATACAATCAACACCGCCAGCACACCCCCTTCAATCAGGGTGCGTACCACGTCCTTGAGCGAGGCGCGAATACTTTTGGCACTATCGGCAACAATGGTCATTTCAATGCCAGCTGGCAGAATTTTACGAATGTCTTCGAGTTCTGCTTTGCTGCCATCCACCACGTCGATCACGTTTGAGCCAGAGATTTTGACGATGTCCATGCCAATCGCAGGACTACCATTCAAAAACGCCGCTGAATCTTGTTCGGCTTGGGTATCACTCACCGTTGCCACTTGATCCAGATAAATCGGCGCACCAGCGCGGCGTGCCACAATCAAGCGGCCAAAATCTTGCGGATTGAGCATCCGTCCTTTGACTTGCACCACCAGTTCTTGATTGGGCTGCTTGAGCGTACCGCTCGGTAGCTCCATATTTTCGCTACGCAGTGCGCCCATCACCTGATCAATACTCACGCCAAGCGCTTGCAGTTGAGTGGGGTGAATCTCGACACGGATTTCACGTTTGACCGAGCCGAGCATATTGACCTTGCCCACACCAGTCACGGTTTGTAGGCGCTTGATAATATGTTGCTCGAGATAGGTCGATAGCTCCCGCATCGGCAGGGTGGTGGAGCTAAACGCCACCGATACCACAGGCGCGGCGCTAGGATCATAACGCTCAATCAGTGGATCTTCGACTTCATCGCGCAGTTGGGTTTTGACCAAGGCGATTTTGTCACGCACATCTTGTGCGGCAGCTGTCGCGGATACATCCAGATCAAATTCGATAATAACGGTCGAGAGACCTTCAGCAGATGCGGAGGTGACTTGTTTCACCCCTGCAATGGTATTGACGCTATCTTCGATTTTGCGCGTCACATCCGATTCGACAATCTCTGGTGATGCACCCGGATAAGTGGTGTAAATCACCACATACGGAAATTCCACGCTGGGGAATTCTTCCACCCCCATCCGGTTCCAAGACGCCAAGCCGAGTACCATCAGTGCTAGCATCATCATGCTGGCAAAAACGGGATGATTCACACTAACACGAGTGAGCCACATGCCTCACATCCCCTTGAATCAATTATTGTGCTGCTTGCTCAATAGAGAAAGCGAATTAAGATGCGACTTTGACCGCGCGCCCTTTGGCACCTTCGGCTAAGCGAATGGTGGTGACTTGCTCACCCACATGGACCCCAGACACCAGTGCCAAACCAGATACCGTATCTGTATCAATAATCTGCACCGGCTGAGGTTGTAATTGTCCCTGACGAATCACCCACACCATGCTCGGTTGATTGGGGAGAGATTGAATTGCTTGTACCGGCAAGACTGTGCCTTGGCGTTGTTGTCCGATCTGGATGCTGCCTTCTGCAAACAAGCCTGCTCGCAACTGCTGAGTCTGATTATCGACTTTGGCATACAGGTTGATCGTGCGGCTTTGGTTGTTGGCCACCGGATTGATCCGGCTAATCGTGCCACTAAATTGCTGATCGGCTAACCCCTGAATGCGAAAGACAATCGCTTGACCAACTTTGAGTTGATTTTGGGTATAGGCCGGTGCAGTGGCTTTGAGTTCAAGCGTGGAGGGGTCAACAATTTCCAGTAAAGTTTGTCCGGTATTGACGGCTTGGCTCGGCTCAACCAAACGACGCGCCACCATGCCCGACATCGGTGCACGAATGACACTGTCACGGATGCCTTTTTGCGCAATCTCAACCATGGCTTGCTGTGCATTGAGATTTTCTTGTTGGGCTTGGGCATCAGCCACACTGCGCTCATACTCCATTTCGGAGACAAAGCCTTTTTTAAACAGTTTGGCATTTCGATCACGTAGATTTTGCACCACAATCAATTGCGCTTTGACGCTGGCAAGATTGGCTTGTGCTTGTGCCAAACGTGACTGTAAGTCACTGTTGTACAATGTGATCAGCACATCGCCGCGTTTGACCACATCACCTTCACGCACCTTGACTCGCTCAATGGTCGCCGAGACTTGTGCTTGTAGTGTGGTGCTTTGGAGGGCTTGCAGGGTGCCACTCATGGCGGCGCGAGATTGTAAGCTTTGCGTGTTGACCGTCACCACATCGCGCTGACTCAGTTCAAGTACACGCACCGCCGCTTCGGTAGACGCAGTAGGTTGGTCAGTTTGGCAGCCGGATAGGGCGAGTGGGATTAGCAGACCACTGGTCATGCTTAGCGCGCGCAGCATGGAAGACAAAGCAAAAGTGTTCAAGGTGGGGCTCCATTGAACCAAGCATTGGGATTGTTTTACGTCAAGACAATTGACTCAAAATCGGATCAACACTGCACATGCACGTGGACAGGTTGCAGCGTCATCACGACGACGCACCCTTGGAATGAAATCATATTCCGCCGGTATGTTTGCGGATTCTCACACACAAAAAAGGCTGACTCAAGCACAGTTTGTCTAAAAAACTGTGTGATCAAGGGGTTCGGGAGGGAAGCGTTGTGCGTGGTGCCAAGGCCTCAGGGTTGTTTTCAAGATACGTGAGTCGCTGAATAATTTTGTTGTATTGCTCAGAGATTTCCTGTTGACGTTGCTTGAGTGCGGCCAAGTTCTTTTCCATTTGTGCCACTTGCTCACGCTTATCGTCCAAGCGTTGCTGTACTGCAAAAGGGACTTTGGTTTGACGGCGCTCAAATGATGCCGCTGTGGCTACTTCTTGTGCGAGATCTTTGTTGAGGTCAATGAGCTGGGCTTCCAAAAACTGCTGACGCGTCACCATTTCGGCCAAAATACGATCGCGTTGTGTGGTGGCGTTGATCGACGAGATATGCACTTCTTTGAGATTGCGATCAGATTGACGCTGGGCATCCATTTTATCGCGCAAGGCTTTTTGTTTGGCATAGTCTTCGGCGGTATAAGGTGCAACACGCTTGACGACCAACATATTTTTATCAAGGACTTCAT
This sequence comes from uncultured Moraxellaceae bacterium, assembly GCA_937952925.1. Classification (GTDB taxonomy): domain Bacteria; phylum Pseudomonadota; class Gammaproteobacteria; order Pseudomonadales; family Moraxellaceae; genus CALFYA01. The sequence continues at coordinate 407 of CALFYA010000425.1, read as the reverse complement.
AGCCATAGCGTAAATGTTGCTCGGTAATCGTACCGCTTAGCACTGGAATACCTTGCACATAGGTACGATACCACTTTTTGGTGGTTTTCCCCGACACGCTATTGTCTGGTGCTGCGATCACCGTGGTTGGCGCAATGGCGAGGCAACAGCTGAGACTCAGCAAAACGCCATGTGACAGTGTGGACAGCATTTTTGTTAGGGACAGCATGTCGCGTCGTTCCTCCGACTATAGACCAAAGTGTCAGCAATCCTGCTGACGATGCAAACCATTAATCGTGTGCATCATACCGATTTTTGCGACGTGCTTCACGTCTAGGTGGTCAACGTCCTCTCGACGATCCCATCAGGTTTGAGCAATACGCGAAGGGTGAAGGGTTTGTAAATACCCTATCGATAAAGATGAGGCA
>CALFYA010000424.1 GCA_937952925.1 uncultured Moraxellaceae bacterium | reverse complement strand
CCCTGCCCCAAAATATCCACGCTTTGCAGTGGTTTTGGCTCGGCATGGCTAAACAGTGCTGCTGCGGCGTCCACACTTAAAAAGGTGCTTTCGGTCATACGGTCGTGCAACTGTGCCACGATCTGTGGCGTCACCGCATCAATCCCGCTGAGCGTATAGACAATCCCACGCTCCAAGCGACCAATCGGCTGACCGCAGTTTTTGAAAATATCTTGGGCTTTGGATGACCACGGCGAAATGGTGCCGATGCGTGGCGTGACCAACACTTGCACTTGACCGGCTTGTGCACCGCGCAGTTCAAACGATGCACCATCGTTGAGTAGGCCGAGAGCAACAGGTAACGCTTTGTCTGAGAGGGGTTCATCAAACAAGTAGACAAATTGAGTGTCGATTGCGCTAATCGCTGCAACAGCAGACAGACGGGTCAATAGCTGACGCTGCTTAAAAGCAGAGAGTGCAGATGCACCGGCCACGATAAACATGCTGGAAACGGCTCCATCGACCAGTCCAAACGCTGGCCGCTATGCGGACAAGGAAGCGCAATATGATACGCCGGATTGGCTCAATCAGCCAGTATTGGCTGCATGACTGTGGTCAGACAATCCCGACTTTTTCGTGAAAACGCAGACAAATGCGCCTGCAAATCTTGAAAAGATGCAGTAAATTGCAGAAGAAAATCGCTGCAATGAATTTGATGAGTGCCTTTTAAGATGTCTAATCCTTGGTATTTTGACTATTTACAGATTGAACCCACCAGCGATCAACGCCAAATCAAAAAAGCCTATGCTCGGCTACTCAAAACCTTTGACCCAGAGCAAGATCCCAAGCGTTTTGAGCGGCTGCGACAAGCCTTTGATTTGGCAACACTGAGCACTCAATCATCGTCAGCATTTGACGCTGATCCACCATCAATGACGGTACCCCTATCAAATCCGTCTCACGAACATCAAATAGGCAACTCGATGGTGTTGAGCAATTCATCCATGCTTGTCAGCAGGATCTCACAGCGGCTTGCCAATACTTGGATGCTCAACCAGAACTCGATATTTTTTTAGAGGTTTTATACACTCAAGCCGTTCCCAATAAGATGCAAATCTTGGGATATTGTCATCAACACCTTCATCTTAACTATCGACAACATCCGTGGCTGATTCCTATGCTTGAACAAGATCAAGCATGGCAACAACTCCCCATCTGGCAACAACAAAGCTATCTTGAAACCCTCAGCACCTTACAAAACACGCCTCCCTTTGATCCGCAAATCATTCGTCTATTTCATCGACTCGAAATCTTATTCCCCGTTTGGTTGATCGTTTTTTTGACACCTACAGTATACGAACGGATCAAATCTGACATTCACAATCAAAGTTTGATGCCCTTGGCACCCTCATCCCAAGATTTGCCTGAAGACATTACTCAACGTATTGTGCAAACGCTGACTGAGAAACCTTTAGATTTGAGCAGATTATTACTCGACCTAATGAAAACGCCGTATTTTGAAAATCTTGATCATCAAGCGAGTCTTGACAACTTTTTACGTGCTTTGATCTTTAATGCAGACCTCCCCAATCGACACTACCTGCTTCAAAGCTGTATTGAGATTTTTCAATTCGATAAGATTCAGCGCAACACAGATGATCCTCGTTTTTCGAAAATGATTGTCGCATTTGCAGCCTTTCAGCATTTGCCAGATCGGAAGAGCGTCGTGTAGGGAAAG
>CALFYA010000423.1 GCA_937952925.1 uncultured Moraxellaceae bacterium | reverse complement strand
CACGACGGCGCAAACTGGTGATATCAACACTCTTATCAAAGATGTCTTTGCCATCGAGCAAGATCTGGCCGTTGATGCTACAACCATCGACCAAATCATTCATGCGGTTAAAGGTGCGCAGCAGGGTGGATTTACCACAACCGGATGGCCCAATAAACGCGGTAACGCGCTTACGCGGAATTAGCATATTGACGTCATACAGTGCTTGCTTTTGCCCGTAAAACAAATTGAGGTTACGGGTTTCCAAGCAGATGTCTTCATTGGTGAGGTTCATGACAGGCGTACTGTTGGGCATATGAGTGGTCATCGCAGGCGTCGTCTGGCTGCCTGCTGCATGGGCAGCTTGGCGTTCAGGGGTCAGAGTCTGTTGCATCATGTCATCATCCTTAGTCGGATAAAAGTCGTATTTGGCAAAAAGGGCACTCAGTTTTCGAGTGCCTTATATTTCTCGCGTAAGCGGTTACGCAGCGAGATTGCCGACAAATTGAGGATCGCAACCACCAGCACCAATAAGAAGGCGGTGGCATACACCAACGGACGCGCCGCTTCAACGTTGGGGCTTTGGAAACCCACATCATAAATATGGAAGCCCAAGTGCATGAATTTGCGGTCGAGGTGCAAAAAGGGTGCGTTGAAATCCAGTGGCAGTGTTGGGGCAAGTTTGACCACACCCACCAGCATCAGCGGCGCAACTTCACCGGCTGCACGCGCAATCGCCAAAATCATCCCCGTCATGATCGAGGGTGCCGCCATTGGCAACACCACGCGCCACAAGGTTTCGGCTTTGGTTGAACCGAGCGCCAACGAGCCTTCTTTGAGTGAACGAGGAATCCGTGACAACCCTTCTTCGGTTGCCACGATCACCACCGGCAAGGTGAGTAGCGCCAAGGTAATCGCAGCCCACAACAAACCGGGGGTGCCATAGACGGGCTGAGGTGCGGCTTCAGGATAGAAGATCTGATCGATGCTGCCGCCCACCACATAGACGAAAAAGCCCAAACCAAACACGCCATACACAATCGACGGCACGCCGGCCAAGTTGTTGACGGCAATCCGAACGATCTGGGTGATGGTGCCTTGTTTGGCGTATTCACGCAGATACACCGCCGCCACCACACCGAGTGGGGTGACGATGATGGTCATCATAAACACCATCAATACGGTGCCGAAAATGGCAGGAAATACCCCACCTTCGGTGTTGGCTTCGCGTGGATCATCGGCCAAGAAGCTCCAAATGTTGGCAAAATACGCCACCAACTTGTCGCCAATGCCCATCTCGTTGGGCTTGATGGCATGTAGGATTTGACCCACAGACAACACTTTGCTGCTGCCATCGGCCACCACAAAGGTGGCGCTGTCGCGATTCAATTGCGCAGCCACCGCATCAAGTTTGACTTTTTCTGTGGCAAACGCTTGCTCAAGCGCATCACGCTCACGTTGCAAACGGGTTTGCTCCGTGCTGCTCAAGCGATTTTGCAGTTGCAGTTTGCGCTCTTCTAGGCGCAGCTGCTCTAGCTGATAGTTGATCGACCCAATCTTGCCTTTCTCAAGCTCGCTGATTTGGTCGTGTAAGGTATTGCTACGTTCAATGGCGTTTTCGAGTGCGGCATAGGCGGGTGCACCGGTCAAGCTTTTGCCATCGACCATCACGCTTTGCAGGCGGCCATAAAAATTGCCGTACTCCAAACGCTCAAGCTTGATGATGTCTTCAGGATATTGAATATCTTTGAGAAAAGGCACAGTGACCCAGACAAAGTCTTGGTTGGTCACATCTTTATTGCCTTGCTTGACCGACCAACGCTCAATCTCATCGGTGGGGCGCATGCCTTGTGGCACGGCCATCCCTGCTTCAGTCAAACGCGAGACCGGATCCTGCTTTTGATCGTAGATTTCACCAATAATGGTCTGGGTGCTGCCATCCACCGTGTAGGTGGCTTGCATCACATCCGCAGTCCAAAAGTGGCTCAGACCACGCACCGCAATCAGGCTCATGATGCCAACGATCATCAACAAACAGATGGTCACAGCACCCGCATTGAGCCAGACATACGCTTCGCCGGTTCGGAAATAATTTCTGACGTTCATGGTCTATCTCCTTACAGCGAGCCGTATTTCTTGCGTAGACGTGCACGCACGACTTCAGCA
>CALFYA010000422.1 GCA_937952925.1 uncultured Moraxellaceae bacterium | reverse complement strand
CGCAAGGGGCATGTGCTGTCCGTCACGCTGGCCAGCAGTTCCGGCCATGCGCTGCTGGATCAGGAAGCGGTGGCGCTGCCGAAGCGCGCAAGGCCAGCCTGACCATCCAGACCACCGCACGTACTGAGCGCACCCAAAGCCTGCAAGATATTGAAAGCGATCTACGTGAACGCCTCAAAGTCGTGGCTGGGGCACGAGTACAAGTCGGGCTTGCTGGTGGCAGCAACGTGTATATGCTGGCATTAAGTGGCGATGATCCTGAATCCTTGGTCAGTACTGCACGCCAGCTGGAGCGCGAATTGCGCACCATCCCCAACTTGGGCAGTATTACCTCTAGTGCCGCATTGATCCGCCCCGAAGTGGTGATCCGCCCCGATTTTGCCAAAGCCGCCGATTTGGGCGTCACCTCTGTGGCGATTGCCGACACCCTACGGGTCGCCATGTCGGGCGATTTTGATCAAAACCTTGCCAAGCTCAATTTGGCACAGCGTCAAATCCCCATTGTGGTCAAGTTGCCCCTCGACGCACGCCAAGATTTGGACTTGATCAAACGCTTGATGGTCAATGGCAGCAAAGGCGCGGTGATGCTGGGCAATATTGCCGACATCCAAATTGAAAGTGGTCCCGCACAAATTGACCGCTTCAATCGCTTGCGTAACATCAACTTTACCATTGAACTCGACAATCAACCGCTTGGTGATGTACAAACCCAAGTCGATAGCCTGCCAACTCTGAAAAACCTTCCCCCCACCGTCACCCGTACTAATATGGGCGATGCCGAGGTGATGGCAGAGTTGTTTGCCAGCTTTGGTCTAGCCATGCTGACTGGTGTGCTGTGTATCTATGTGGTGCTGGTGCTGTTGTTTAAAGACTTTTTGCAGCCGGTCACCATCTTGGTTGCGCTGCCGTTGTCGATTGGCGGGGCGTTTGTACTGCTGCTCTTGAGCAACAGTGCGCTGTCGATGCCGAGCCTGATTGGGATTTTGATGCTGATGGGGATCGCCACCAAAAACTCGATCTTGCTGGTCGATTACGCGATTATTGCGCGGCAAGAGGGGGTAAGTCGCTTTGCAGCGGTGCTGGATGCCTGTCACAAGCGGGCGCGTCCGATCATCATGACCACGCTGGCGATGGGTGCTGGCATGATCCCAATTGCAATGGGACTAGGCACTGATCCGAGCTTTCGCGCCCCGATGGCGATTGCAGTGATTGGTGGCTTGATCACTAGTACGTTCTTGTCGCTGTTGGTGATTCCGGTGGTCTACACCCTGATCGATGATATGCAACGGCAGATGCGTCGGCTCAAGCCCAAGCCTGCACCACTAACCACATCGGAGTAAGCAACCTTTCGCCCACCCTCAGCCTGAGGGTGGGTCGAGCACGATTTGACATCTGCTGCAAAACCCTCAGAATAACCCATCACTTTCATTTTTTGCTGGATGGTCAATGGCTCGCCGTACTGCTGCTCAACTCGCTCAAACACGTCAAGCCTTGATTGAATCCGCCACGCGTTGTTTTGCCGAAAAAGGCTTTCACCATACTCAAATCGCTGAAATCAGTGCAGGGGCAGGTGTCGGCATTAGTGCGTTTTATGGTCAGTTTAAAGACAAAGAAGAAGTCTTTCTATTGATTGTGCAACAACTGTTTGCCGACAGCCATGAGTCGATACTGGCGGTACGCCGTGAGATTAAGCTGACCTCGCCCCTTGATCTGATCAACATGACTGAGCGGATTTATCAATTGGTGTTTGAACGCTTGTGGCAACATCGACAAATCACCCTGTCGGCGTTTCGCAGTGGGCTGGCGGCTGTACCGGCATTGGAGCAACTGTATTGGTCGATCTGTGATGCAGTCGCCGAAGAAATGGGGCGTGATATGCAGCGCGGACAAGCGGCGGGCTTTTTGCAGGTCGAGCGTCCACGCGATATGTCGGATGCGATGGTGGGAATGGTGTACCAGTTGTCGCACCGGATGGTGATGTATGGCACGCCCACCCCTCAAGAAGCGGCTAAAGTGTGTACCCGCTATACCGTTGGCGCACTGCTGTTGTGTATGCCACCGCAGGTACTTAGCCAGATCATGCCGCTGATTGCTGAACAACAGAACGCCATAACCTGACGCCATAGCAGCGTGCTGTGCGTATGGCGACGAGCTAAATACAGCAGCTCCGCTTTGAATGCCCCCTGCGCTGATTGATCAGGACAGGAGGGGGCAGAGGTTGTTTAAATCAATTTTTTACGCACAATCATCGCATCCTCAATACCCAGATCGTCGGCGTAAAATGAAGGGTTTTCTGCCAGCGTAGGAATGTTATGCTCCTGCAATAGTTGGTGTTGCTCATCAACATCAGACAGTATTTTATCATCATTGCCTACCTGCTTGGCGCGAATAGGATTTGCAAGGTTTTTGTATTTCAACTGAAAGGCTTTAAAATCATCTATATGTTCAAGGTTTAGAATCCTATTGCAACGCAAGAAAAAACGGCTGTCGAGTGTTCTCATGGCATCTTCAAACGCATGCGCATATGTATAACGATAAAAGGACAGCGTATCGGTAAAAGCATCAATATATCCGCGATATACTTCTGTAGCTTTTGAGAAAAATAAGTGTAAGGCATCAGATTTTTCCTTAAAGTCTTGAACAAAAATCGTAAAGTCTTCATGTTTTGTACTATAGGATGTATCATATATATCTTTTTGTTTAACCATGGCTTTAATTTTAAATAAGTCTTTTATATATATATCTGTATATCCCCAAATTCGCATTTCACC
>CALFYA010000421.1 GCA_937952925.1 uncultured Moraxellaceae bacterium | reverse complement strand
GAGATAACGTGATGTGACTGGAGTTCAGACGTGTGCTCTTCCGATCTGTGCATCCCGATGAGTTTGAACGCTACACCGCACATGGCCAAGCCTTGGGCTTTAAAAATATTTGGGCAGCGCCAATGGTGCGTTCCAGCTATTTTGCCGACCGTCAGTATCGTGGCGAGCCGGTGCCACCGGTGCGCCGTAGTGTCAAAGCGACCGCCGCCAACTAATCTGTCATCCAGATCAGGTATGATCAGCCATGATTGTACCCGTTGATGTTGTGTGATGAAGTTTCAAATCTTAAGCCTCAAGCTGATGTATTTGGTGTTTGGTCTATTTGCCTTGATGGTCGGCTGGCCATTTATTGTCAGTTTTAGTCGGATGGTATTGGCCAGTCATTGGACAGGCGATACGCTGATTTGGTGGGCGCTTGGTGGCATGGCAGTCAGTAGTAGCATGGTGTTTTTTAATACCATGCGTGATGTGGCACAGCTCACCGCCAAAAGTCAGTGCCTACGCGGGGCGCTAGCAACTGGTCTTGCCTTACCTGCCACCACCATGCTGCTGTTGTTTGCTAGTAATCCTCCCTAGGCTTTCTTTTTGTTGCATCCTCTGGCATAAGCAAAAAAACCACAAGGGGATATTCCATGTCGATGGCACAGATGATTCGTTATGTTGCGAATCGCTTTTGGCTGATTATGCTGATCTATGTGGCAAGCTTACTGCTTGCCGCTACGCTATTTGCATGGATTGAAACACGCGCATGGCATGAAGGATTGTGGTGGGCGGTGATTACTGCATTGACCATTGGCTATGGTGACATTACCCCAACCACCCATGCCGGACGCATCATGGGGATTGTGTTTGGGCATTTTTGGATTTTTGGCATTGTGCCCATGATTGTGGCAAATATTATTACCAAGTTATTGTACGATGAGCATCAATTTAGCCACCAAGAACAAGAGTGGACAAAGGCCAGCCTCAAGCGAATCGCGGCACGCCTTGACGTCGATTTACCCACGCCTCCTACCCATCGCCCTGATAACTAAGGCGACGACGTGCTGCTTTTCTTGTAGAATGGTGGCTTGATGAAATGCTGCATGAATGGCCTTGCGATAGGCTCATGTGTGATTGAGTGTGTTATGTCGGCAACCCCCCTACGCAATACCGCCATTCCGGTGACTGACCCTTCGGCAGGTCTACGCCTCACTGAGATTTTTTACTCGCTGCAAGGCGAAGCCAACGACTCTGGTTGGCCGACCGTGTTTATCCGCTTGACTGGTTGCCCGCTACGCTGCACCTATTGCGATACCACCTATTCGTTTGAAGGTGGTGTGCGTCAGTCGCTGGATGAGATCATACAGACCGTGCAATCGTATGGGGTACGTCATGTCTGTGTGACCGGTGGCGAGCCGCTGGCACAGCCCAACTGTATTTTATTGCTCAAAACATTGTGCGATCTGGGTTATCAGGTCTCGCTCGAAACGTCAGGCGCACTGGATATCTCGGCGGTGGATACCCGCGTGTCGCGGGTGGTGGATCTCAAAACGCCCAGCTCTGGCGAGCAGCATCGCAACTTACTGAGCAATCTTGAGCACCTGACCCATCACGACCAAATCAAATTGGTGATCTGCAATCGTGCCGACTATGAGTGGTCACGCGAGATGTTGGCACAGCATGCACTGGCTGATCGGGTCAGTACCGTGTGGTTTTCGCCTGCGTTTGCCATTGAAAAAGGTCAAGTGCGCTTACCGCTACTGGCGCGTGAGCTGGCCGACTGGATCGTGGCGGATCGCCTGCCGGTTCGCTTCCAACTACAACTGCACAAACTACTCTGGCAAGATGAAGCCGGACGCTGAGGAATATTGAATCATGACGGTACAGACTCATCCCCGTGCTGTGGTGTTATTGTCGGGTGGTTTGGATTCGGCCACTTGTTTGGCATGGGCGCAGCAGCGTTATGACTGCGAAGCCTTAAGTTTTCGCTATGGTCAACGTCATAGCAGCGAACTTGATGCCGCCATTCGCTTGGCTGAAAATGCTGGTGTACGCCATCGGATCATCAATATTGATTTGCGCAGTCTCGGTGGCTCTGCCCTCACCGATGACAGCATTGATGTGCCTGAAACACAAACAGAAGGCATTCCAGTGACTTATGTGCCGGCTCGCAATACGATTTTTTTATCTTATGCCTTGGCAGTGGCCGAAGTGAGTCATGCCCAAGCCATTGTGATTGGGGTCAATGCGGTGGATTATTCGGGCTATCCCGATTGCCGTCCTGAATATATTGATGCCTTTATCAAACTGGCCAATTTGGCAACCAAAGCTGGTGTAGAAGGTGAAACCTTCACAATCGACACACCACTCCTACATTTGAGCAAAGCGCAAATTATACAGTTGGGTCATACCCTTGACGTAGACTACAGTCTGACCGTCTCGTGTTATCAGGCTGATGCCGATGGCCGTGCCTGTGGTCGCTGTGACAGCTGCCGCCTACGTCAACAAGGCTTTCTGGATGCACACGTGGCTGATCCCACGCGCTATCAATCGATTCAAGATTAGGATTTTTATGACATTTTCAAAATTTTTCGCCCTCACCGTCTTGACGATCAGTAGCTTGAGCACGACTGCGTGGGCAGAAACCAAGAAACCGGCCGCAGCCCCCAAAAACATCGACATCAAAAGTATGATGATTGAACGCTGCGCCCAAGAAGCCACCGCGCTCAAAGTCATGGATGCGAAATCGGCACAAAAAGTCTGTAGCTGTACCACCAATGTGCAAGCGAGCAAGCTGACTTTGGGTGAGTTTTGGCAAATCCAAAGCGCCGCTGCCAACGGGCAAGATCCACGCGGACTTGCTGCACTCAAGCGCATCCAACCCGAACTTGACCAATGTCGCGCAGGGGTCAAAATGAATGAGCCGGTCTACCCTCAAGCTCCTGCGACCAAAAAATAATCGCGCCGACGTCTTGCTACCACTGTAGCAAGACCCCCTCATATCATCATGCAAGGAATCGCTCGATATGACTGATGCCCCCCATATCCAACAACTGCCAGACCTCCATGTACACAGCACACAAGGCGGTTTTAACCTACAAGACCTCAAAGGTCAGACCGTCGTGCTGTATTTTTATCCCAAAGATGCCACGCCTGGTTGTAGCACCCAAGCCCGTGACTTTCGCGATTTGATGCCACAGTTTGAGGCGCTTTGCGTGCGGATTATTGGGGTATCGCGCGATTCGATGACATCACACGACAAATTTACTGCCAATGAATGTCTACCGTTTGCACTGATCAGCGATCCCGATGAAACCCTATGCCGCACCTTTGATGTGATCAAAGCCAAAAATATGTACGGCAAAACGGTGTACGGCATTGAACGCAGCACTTTTATCTATCATACAGACGGCCAGCTCATCCATGAGATGCGCAAAGTCAAAGCTGCGGGACACGCGCAAATTTTGTTGGAATTACTCAAACATTAAAGCCAAAAAGGCCGATATTTCGGCCTTTTTCATCACGGTACTTATTCAGCAGGATTCAATTCGGCATCAATCAATACCGGAATCAGATCACCTACCGCAGGCACATAGGCGGTCATACCAAAATCACTGCGTTTGATGGTGGTGGTGGCTTGAAAGCCAATCGTATCTTTTTTGGTGATTGGGCTTGGCGCATGTTTTTTCAGTACCACATCCAACGTAACCGGCTTGGTCACTCCTAACAACGTCAAGTTGCCAGTCACTTTGGCTTTGTTTTTCCCCTGCATCTTCACTTGGGTACTTTCAAAGGTCATGGTTGGGAATTTTTCCACATTGAAAAATTCGGGCTTTTGCAGGTGTTCATCGCGTGCATCCCAGCCGGTATCAATGCTATCGGTGTCAATACTAAAGCTGACTTTGGTGTCGGCTGGTTTTTTAGCATCGTACTGCACCGTCCCCTTGAAGTCTTCAAATTGACCATGCGTGGTCGAATAGCCCAAGTGATCCACACTAAAGCCAATACGGGTATGCGATTGATCAAATGTCCAGTTGGCCGCAGACGCCGAACCCGCAACCAAGACCATCGCACTCAATAATGCTGCATATTTCATTCTGTCCTCTCCTACTGTATGGGAATTCCCATCAGGTCAACAATCAGGTGTGCGTCTGATCCTAACGATTTTTTCTTCTGAGATTGATTCATTTTTCTTAATACTGTGTTGTTTTTTGGCTGTATAAACACCCTATTTGCTGACTGACAACTTATTTTTTAAAGCTTAGCAAAATAATTAATCAAACTTAATAATCCCAAATATCCATATATTTCTTTACAAATTGCTCGCATATTTCCATCAAAAGCACATGGAATCAGACCTTAGTCATGTTCACATTATGATAATGAAATGATAATGAAATGATAATGAAATGATAATGACATGATAATGACATGATAATGACATGATAATTTAATACTCAGTTAAGTTTACTCCAATCAAAACAACATACGATTTGAATGGCAGTCAACTGAACTCGTTGAACCAACAACACGGAAGAGAGAAACAGGATCATGGCAAAAGTATCCCTAGACGCATTAAGCGGTATTGATGGTTTTATGGTTGGTGCTTTGGTTGACATTGGCAGTGGTTTGGCCTTGGCAACCTTGGGTAATGCAATCGACTTAGACATTGCTGCTGCTGGCAATAGCGAAGTGCTCAAAGCCAAACGTAAAGTGGCTGGCGCACTCAAACTCAATGATACGATTGAAGATCTGCTGATCACCCTCAATCGCCAGTATCATTTGCTACGCCCACTTGAACGCAATGCGGATTTGTTTTTGTATGTAGTTCTCGACCGCGGCAAGGCCAATTTGGCGATGGCACGCCACGAACTCAAACGCTTTGAAAAAGAACTCGACTTTGCTTGATGAAATCTCTGGCACAGACCAAAAAGGGACATGCACTGCATGTCCCTTTTTGTAGGTCGAGATGGTGGGCAAACGCTTACTGATCTGGTGTATCAGGACGCGCAATTTTGGGTTGGGTCGCATATTTGACGCCGTGCTTTTCAAGATACTCACGAATCAATTGGCGCACCACCTGTGATGGTGTCAAATCTTGTGAGCTGCAAAGCTGCTCAAACGCTTCTTTTTTGACAGGATCGACTAAGATCGTCAACCGAGCGGTTTTACTTTCCATTATCGCTGCTCGCCTCATGTCAGCATGTGAATCAAATGATCATAACATATCGCTGCCATGTGGACGATTGGTGCACAAGGTTTTCCCGTTGCACCAATCAATCCGCTTGAGGTCTTACCAACCTACACGCTGACGGATCGACAGTAAGTCATCTTGTGCCAGCAACTGACCATTTCTAAACACCGGTCGGAGTAAGTTTGGACGTCCTGCCAACTCGTCTAGACGGATGGTTTGATAGCTTGCACCATCGGCGACCACCGCCAATCGGCCTTTTTTGCTGCGTTTGGCACGGCTGGTGATCGGGTCTTTGTAGACATCGCGCCATACGCCATCGACTTGCGCAGCACTGGCCTTCATTGCCCAACCCAAGGTATCGCGATCCACTTGTTGTAACAGGCCACCGCCCATCCCAAACGCCAAGTTGTCGATGCTAAAACCTGCGTCCATCACCGCATCCAAGATCGCTTGTAAACTGACCGGATTGATGCCATCACCTTGGATCAACCGTACGCAATCGGGCAGCACTTTGTAGCCTTTTGGGTTGGTGCGGGTGCCAAAGCGCACGGCCAGCCGCTCAAGTGCTTCACGCACCACTTTGACCGGATCGCCACTGTCGGGACGGATCACCAAGGTGCCGCCATTTTGCAACACCGCCTCACGCAGCTCACCGCCCCACAGGTTGTCGATGGCATTCCACAGATCATAGCTATCACTGACCACTGCCACGATCTTGCCCGCCCCACCAAACTGCATGAGCATATTACGGTAGGCATCGGCTTCGCCCTCGCGTCCCCAAGACGTAATCGTGCTGTGTTCTGCCGCAGGAATGGAAAAACCCGCCATTTTTTCAGGCGTATTCATGCCATACCAACGCGCTGCACCGATCAAGGCGCTCACGGTGTCTGTACCGGCAAAATTGACCAAGTGCCCCAAACCACCGAGCGCCGCGGATTCGCGACTCGACACGCCACGCGCGCCAAAGTCGTGCAGCTTAAACGGCAGCCCATCAAGACTGTCACAGCTTTTTTGCATCGCCGCTTTGATCATCTGCCGACAGGCATAGCTCAGGCTAGCGACCGTCGAGGGATACCACACTGCCCGCAGCAATGCGGTTTCAAGGTAACTGACCAACCAACAACACGCCGGATCAGTATTGATGATTTGCACCACCGCGTTTTTGCAACCGATCACCGTGCCTTCGGGCACTGCTTGGATCTCAACGGGCAAGTAGCCTTGATAGGTATCCAAAATATATTGCCAGCCAGCACGGTTAAACGGGACATCGTGACTAGACAAGATCAGCTCAGCCTCGTCGATGTCGGCTTGGGTAAAAGGACGGGTCAGGTTTTCGAGCAAATAGGCTTGCAAGCCAAAAAACACCGTGTCGGCAAACTGACCGCCACGTGGCTCGATATAGCTGGAGATATATTGGGTTTGCTCAGGATATTGCCGATAGTGCGAGGTTTTGTAGCTATCAGTATCGAGCAGTAAGTTGTCAAAACGGGTGCTTAAATTTGCCATGACAGAACTCCTCTGTATATTGGCGGTGGGGTGACACCACACGGTCTATCCCTGTGGTGCAGTTTTTTTATCAACTTCGCCGTAAAACCTCGTGGTTTAACACGAGGATATAAGGCGGCAATTCGCGCCCCATACTTGTCATGGGGTGTTAGAATTGCTAGTATCGACG
>CALFYA010000420.1 GCA_937952925.1 uncultured Moraxellaceae bacterium | reverse complement strand
ACTTCAGAGACACTGTTCTAGACAAATCCGTTGCTGTTCCTGAGGGAAGCTTGCAGTTGCCACGATTCACCTCAACTGATTTCAGAAGAACTTCATCTTCTTTGGCCTGTATTTTAAAGACCACAGATCCCCAGAATTCATTCTCTTCTATTGATACATCCACATCAGGTGATGTCAAACAACCACTCAAGGATACTGCTAAAGGAATAAGGACTAAAAATTTATTTATCGCATTCATCATGAAGGCTCAAGTTTTCCTAACGTCACAAATTTAGATAACTCCTATAGTAAAGTCAACTTTCATTCAAGGCTGAGGTGAGGTTCGATGTTCGGGTTAACTTGTAGGGGCTGTTGACGTTTCAGCCATGATAGTCGCTCTAAGCGAGCAAGATGCAACGCGGCTCACACATGAAATGTCAACTCGTGTGAATTGCGCAGTGGGTTTTGGCATGCCCATGTCCACGCAGCATGACCACACCGAGGACAAGATGCACACGGCTGCACGCTCACATAGCCACAGCCCAAACACGCCAAGGGTTGATCGGCTGTGGCTTGGGTATCAGTCACGGTGGGCGGACATTGCAAATCCCAAGGCGGTACAATCGGCAAACCGCGCGGAGCGTCTTGTAGGCACTCATATTGAATTACCGAGACATGCCCATTTTGCTCCAAATATGCCCGTTCTACTTGCCCAAGCTGACGGATACCCGCTAGGCGTAGATTTTCAAACACATCCTCAAGGCTGAGCCGCGCTTGTGACAGTGCAGCCAAATCGAGCACTCCATCGCGGATCAATTCAATTCAATCGGGGTGCCTTCCAAAAAGGTTTCCACCTGCTCACTGCGGATGATCCACCATGCCAACCCGCGTTGCATCAGCATCACCAAGCTGACCACCAACATCGCGTGCAACAGTGGAACATCAGCATAAAACATCGGATTACCCGCAGCCGAGCCAAGCGCCACCACAATCGACAGCTCAAGGACGCTAAATTGCCCCACACCGCGTTTGCCAATCACCCGAATCATTAGGAGCAACCAGACAAACATCACCGCAGTGCGAAAGCACACTTCGAGCAGAAACCAAGGCGTCAAATCGCCAATCCATAGCCGATGCCAATCAAATGCAATGATCTGTGCTTGATCCATGAGCCGTTCTGTTGATGTTGAAAAAATGACCAAAGGTTCATCTATGCATTTATTGGTGCAGATGCCCGACAGTTGCTAGTGTATGCAGGGGTTTGAGCCTGCTATATTGCATCCTTTCTGTGACTGTGTACCGAATTTGTCCATGACCGCACCTGCCCACTTATCGGTTCTCCTCGACGAGACCATTGATGCCGTATTGGGCGACCGCCACAGTGGTGTATTTGTGGATGCGACCTTTGGTCGGGGTGGGCATACGCGTGCCTTGCTGGCGCGTTTGGACGCCGACAGCCGTGTGTATGCCTTCGACAAAGACCCACAAGCACAAGCCGAAGGCGCATGCCTGATGGCCGAAGATCCGCGTCTGATCATGATTCACGACAGTTACGCAGCGTTGGCGGCACAGCTGCTGGCGCATGGCGTGGTGCAGGTCGATGGGGTGATGGCCGATTTGGGCGTCTCGTCGCCACAGCTTGATCAAGCTGAGCGTGGTTTTAGCTTTATGAGTGATGGCCCACTCGATATGCGCATGGACAATTCTAAAGGGCTGACGGCAGCGCAGTGGATTGATCAAATTGACGAAACGGCACTCGCCAATGTGCTGTATCAATACGGCGAAGAGCGTTATAGCCGCCGGATTGCCAAAGCCATCAAACTAAATGCGCCGTTTGAGCGCACGGTACAACTCGCTGAGGTGATCAAAACCGCCCATCCCAAATGGGAGAAGCACAAACACCCCGCCACGCGTAGCTTTCAAGCGATTCGGATTGCCATCAATGGCGAGTTGGACGATTTGGCGGCGTTTTTGCCGCAAACCTTACACGTGCTCAAACCGACAGGGCGTTTGGCGGTGATTAGCTTCCATTCGCTAGAAGACCGCATGGTCAAACAGTTTATCCAGCAAGAGTCGAGTGGAGTGTCGGACGAAGACACATGGTTACCACAGACACGTGCCAAAACCCTGAAGAAAATTGCGCGGATTGCGCCGAGTGATCAGGAAGTGGCGCACAATTCGCGGGCGCGCAGTGCATGGCTGCGCGTGGCACAACGACAGGAGTCATTATGAGTGCAATCCCACGACCGCCCTTATGGTCATTGCTGCTGACCTTGGCCTTGATTGCAGGCGTGATCGGCAGTGCTTTGGGGGTGGCGTATCAAGTGTTTTTGTACCGCGAAAGCTTCCAAGCTCTGCAAGATGCGCGCAAGGAGCGCGAACGCTTGGATATTGAATGGGGTAAACTGTTGATTGAGCAGCAAACCTTTGGTGCAACCACCCAAATCGGTGGGCGTGCGGTGATGACCTTACGCATGTATTCACCACCGCCTAATCAGACGGTCACCCTCTCTCTCCCTGACTCTGTGGTCATGACGCGGTAAGCCATGAAAGTATCGTTTAAGCAATGGATGGCGCGACAGCTCCACAACAATCTGCGGAATATTTCACCCCGTGCCAGCTTGGCCAATGATCAATGGCGCTTTCGCTTGTTGTGGGGCGTCATGATCCTGATTTTTGTGGCGATTATTGGGCGAGCCTTTTATTTACAAGTGATTCAGCATCAGTTTTTGCAGGCCAAAGCCGATGAGATGATGCTGCGTACCGATACCATCAAAGCGTATCGGGGCGTGATTAGTGATCGCTACGGCGTGCCCTTGGCGGTGAGTACGCCACTGACCACGCTGTGGCTGGATCCCAAAGAATATCTGCAAGCGGCTGCCCATCGTGAATTGCTCAAACAAGAACTCAAACGCCGCGAAATCCAACATGTGGATGATGGCGATGAAAAAGGCCAGCAGCACTATACCTATCCACCGGAGTTGTTCACCATTGCCAAGCAGCTTCGTCTGACTGATGACGAGATGCACAAGCAAATCAAAGATATTCGCGAAAGTAAAACCGGACAGCTCAAGTATCAACTGCGCCGGATTGAAAAATTTAACCCCAACTTAGAAGAATTGGCAGCAGCGATTAATATTAATCCTGATGAAATTATTGGCAAAATCAACAAAGCCCCCCGTTCGCGCTTTTTGGTACTCAAACGCCAGTTGCCTCCCCGTATGG
>CALFYA010000419.1 GCA_937952925.1 uncultured Moraxellaceae bacterium | reverse complement strand
ACTCGTGATGAATCCAAACAATCCCCTCGGGTTGCGTCCGTGCAAAAATTTGGTCGTGGTATTGCCACAGACATACAAGATCTTGCCAAGCGATACCAAGACATCATCATTGATGCTGGCGGTCGTGATTCGGTCGAGTTACGTATGAGTATGGTGGTTGCCAATGTGATGGTGGTACCTGTACAAGCCAGTCAATTTGATATTTGGACACTTGGGCGTATGTCTGATTTGGTCGAACAGGCTAAGAGTTTTAATCCCAACTTGCGACCCATGGTGCTGCTCTCGCGTGCGGTCACCAACCATGCGGTGAAAGACACCGATGAAGCGGCGCAAATGATCCGTGACTTTGAGAATTTACAGCTGTGCACGGCTATCGTGCGTGACCGTATTGGTTATCGTCGTGCGGCTGCGGCAGGGCAAAGTGTTTGTGAGTACACACCACAGGATCAAAAGGCAATTGCTGAGATAGAGCAACTTTACACCGAGGTATTTGGCAATGAGTAAGCCGTCATCGTTTAGCAAACAGCCACCAAAGAGCTTAGAGGAGTTTGCCGCTGGAGCAGGTCAACCCGCCATACCAGTGAGCCAAACATCTGGTGCTGATCCAATGCCGTGGGATGGATTGCAAAACACCAAGCAAACGGAATTTATGAATCTTCGTTTGACCGCACAGCTCAAAGCAAAGCTGGCATTTGTGGCTGAAAACAGCAAGTACACACAAAACGCTTATATGACTAAGATTCTTGAATCTGTGATTGATCAAGATATTGAACGATTGTTGCGTGGCGAAAACCTGGCATGATGCAGTTTGTGTTAGTGTGATTCGGTGTAGTGTGGAGTGGTACCACTTTGTGTGGTGTTGATTTAAGCAATAAAGTGTCTTTTTGATGATCTAAACTGCAACGGAGTTGTTTTGGATGATGCAACGATCACCTTGTTCTATTTGCCGATCAGAGATGTAATGCCACATGAGTGACAACAAGCAATCCATGGTGTCTGCCGACTATCACGAGTGGCTTGGTACACTCAAATCGCGTTTTCGCCAAGTCCAGCTCAAAGCTGCTGTTGCAGTGAATGTCGAGTTGCTCAGTTTCTACTGGGAGCTAGGCGCGGCGATTGTGACGCAGCAAGCTACCCAAGCGTGGGGCAGTGGGTTTTTAGAAACACTCAGCCAAGATTTGATGAGTGAGTTCCCTGATATGAAGGGATTTTCCAAACGCAATCTGGAGCAAATACGGCGCTGGTATCGTTTTTGGTGCGACGATGCGGCAATTGCGAAGCAGCCTGCTTCGCAATTGTTTACGATTCCGTGGTGGCATCACGTTACGATTATCAGTAAATGCACCGATCACGCCCAAGCCTTGTATTACGTCCAACAGACACAGGCTCATGGCTGGAGTCGTAGCGTACTCACCCACCAGATCGAGAGTGATTTGTGGCGGCGTGAAGGCAAAGCGTTGAATAATTTTGCACAGACCTTGCCAGCGTCACAGTCTGATTTGGCGATTCAGGTGCTCAAAGATCCGTATGTGTTCGATTTTCTTTCGCTGTCACCTGAATACACGGAACGTCAGTTGGAAAATGCGTTGACTGAGCAGATCACCCAGTTGTTGTTGGAGATGGGGGCTGGCTTTGCCTATATGGGGCGGCAAGTGCCGTTGCAGGTGGGCGAGCGTGAATTTTTCTTGGATTTGCTGTTCTATCACACTCGCTTGCATTGCTATGTGGTGGTTGAACTCAAGACGGTTGATTTTGAGCCTGAGTTTGCAGGCAAGCTGAATTTTTATTTGAAAGCGGTGGATGCACAGATGCGCCGTGAGGGTGACGCGCCAAGTATTGGGTTGCTGCTCTGCAAGAGCAAAGATCGGGTGGTGGCTGAGTATGCGTTTTCGGATGTGAATAAAC
>CALFYA010000418.1 GCA_937952925.1 uncultured Moraxellaceae bacterium | reverse complement strand
CAACGCTTGATCCTCACTGGGGTGGATGTCTTTTTTGAGGTGTATGGCGACTACTCGCTGGTCGATCTGCTCTCTGAAGTCGGGATTACCCGTCAGCACATGATTGGTGAAATTGTCCGATTTGCCCCACCCGTGATTGCCGCCTTGGTCGATAGCGGTGATCTGCGCGAGTTACTGGCCTTACAATTTGAACCTTTTTATCGTGACCCACAGACCATTGCGCTGCTGTCACGGGCATTGGATGCTAATCACTCCATCGATTAATTTTAGCCGTGATTCTGTGCTGCTGCATGCCGCTTGACTTGCATCATTTCAATTCATCTTGAAATATGAATACACCTGATGCTGTTGCTGCACTTGCAGCCCTCGCCCAAACCTCCCGTCTGTCGATTTTTCGTGTCTTGGTACAAGCGGGTATACCAGGCATGTCGGCGGGCAGTCTCAGTGATTCCACGCAGATAGCCCCGTCGTCACTCTCTTTTCACCTCAAAGAAATGCTGCATGCCCACATGGTCACGTCGCGGCAAGACGGTCGCTTTGTGATCTATTGTGCCAACTACAGCACCATGAATGACTGACTGCAATTTCTGATCGACAACTGCTGTGCTGGCACGCCTTGTGGGATCGACAACACCGCGTGCTGTCCGTCTTCCACCCCTTGAGACTTGATGTATATGTCTAAATCCTTCAATGTATTAGTGTTCTGCACGGGCAATTCTGCCCGCAGCATCATGAGTGAAGCGTTGATCAACGTGTTGGGACAAGGACGCTTTGTCGCGTATAGCGCAGGCAGCCAACCGATGGGACACGTCAATCCTTTGGCGGCAGAGCAAGCGCGGTTGATTGGCTATCCGCTCGCGGCCATGCGCAGCAAAAGCTGGGATGAATTTGCAACTGTCGATGCACCGGTCATGGATGTGGTGATCACGGTATGTGATCGTGCCGCAGGTGAAAGCTGTCCATTGTGACGTGGCAGTCCCATTCAGGTGCATTGGGGCTTTGCCGATCCTTCACATGTAGACGGTGATGACGACACCAAACGCCAAGCATTTGCCCACACCTTTGCATTGATCCGACACAAAATCGAGCAATTGGTGGCACTGCCGACCGCTCAGCTCTCACCCTCTGAGCTGGCGACTGCATTGGCAGTGATTGGCGAATCAGCATGAGTCAGCCACACGTCTTTTCGTTGAGTCGGCGACTCACAGCGGAAGCCCTCGGCACAGCGTTATTGCTGGCGATTGTGGTGGGTTCGGGCATCATGGCCGAGCGACTGTGTGGGGGAAATATCGGCCTTGCTCTACTGGCTAATGCCGTCGCCACTGGTGCGGGACTGTATGCCATCATCATGATGTTTGCACCCATCTCTGGTGCACACTTCAATCCTGTGGTCAGTCTATACGCCGCACTGAATGGGCAGTTGAATGGGCAACACACCCTCGCTTATATCGGCGCACAGGTTGCGGGGGCAGGACTTGGTGTTATGGCGGCACATCTGATGTTTGATCTGCCCATCTTGAGCCTGTCTGAGCAGACACGCACAGGCGCAGCGCAGTGGTGGAGTGAGGCGGTGGCAACCTTTGGGTTGCTTGCGGTGATCATTTCAACCTCACGCCATCAACCACAGCACACCCCAATGGTGGTGGCACTGTATATCACCGCAGCCTATTGGTTTACCGCATCGACATCGTTTGCCAATCCTGCCGTCACGCTGGCTCGGTCGTTGACCAACACGTTTGCAGGCATTGCTCTTGTTGATGTATGGGGATTCATTGCTGCACAGCTCATCGGGCTGGGGTTGGCCATCGGCTATTTTGGTTGGCTGTATCGGCAATCCCAAGGCTCGTCTCACGCCTAATCCTCGCTTGCGTCGTGAGCGGTGCTGTCACATCATGGCGATTGATTTGATCAGACGAGCCTTTGTGTCATGCCACCACATTTTCACCACCGCCACAACGCAAAAGTCCGTACGACCACAGGTCAGGACGTGTATCTGTCCCGTGCGTCCTCTGTTGTTGCACAGGTTTGTCTGTATGAGACCACACAAGCCAAGTGGTACATTTTATTGGTCAAACGCGGTGAGGCTTGCCCCGATTTTCAGGGTGATTGGTGCTTACCATGTGGCTATTTGGATTGGGATGAAACCCTGTATCAGGCGATGATTCGCGAGGTGTATGAAGAAACAGGATTGTATTTGTCTGAGATTCACACCCACGCGCAATGCCAAGCCACCCATCCATGTACATTTGCAATGGATGCCACTGTGCCACCGTGGCTGATCTACGATACACCAACGGGCAATCGGCAAAATTTGGCATTTCACTATGCCTCATGGCTTGCTTGGACAGGTGATCCACTGCCCACACTCACGCGACTGCATCCCGAAGAATCGGCAGACCTCGCGTGGGTCGAGATCAAGACGGCGTGTGAGATGACCCTCGCATTTGGACATCAACATCGAATTCGAGCCTTAATACATGAGCAGGCCACAGCATTTCGACAGGTTGAGAATATGATTGGGATTTGAGATAAATGCTTTATACCGATTTTGCGCGGTTTGTGGCGGTGCGTGGCGAACGCCTACAGACAACAAAAAACCCCAAAACCTTGTAGATTCTGGGGTTTCTGGTCGTTGGCGAACAACGCCGAACGGGTATTTGGTGGCTATGGCGAGACTCGAACTTGCGACCCCAGCATTATGAGTGCTGTGCTCTAACCAACTGAGCTACATAGCCAAAACTTGAGCGCACATCATACTGTCGTTTGGAGGCCTCGTCAACGCTATCGCGCCTAAAAAACAGCCAAACAACCGGTAAGACCTGCAAAAATAGGTGCGAAGTGAGCCTATAAGCCGGGTTCTGTCGAGGACGATCATTCATCTAGGCCAGCAATTACTCACTGGCTCAAGCAACCTACCCGCATCCGACGCGGGTCACGCCATGGATGCCTATTTGGTCTTGCTTCAGGTGGGGTTTACCGTACCGGTCTGTTACCAGACTCGCGGTGCGCTCTTACCGCACCGTTTCACCCTTACCACGCACCCTTGCGGGTCGTTCGGCGGTCTACTCTCTGCTGCACTTTCCGTCGGCTCACGCCGCCCAGCCGTTAACTGGCACCTTACCCTGTGAAGCCCGGACTTTCCTCCCCTACCTCAGTCACAAAGACCTCCGTAGCAGCGATCATCCAGCCCACTTCGCGGCGGCGATACTAGCAAATCTCGCCTCGCAATGCTCAGGTATTTTGCAACTGTTTGAGTGTTTCGGATTTTTGCAGCAGCTGTGCATGACTTTCCACATGCGCGGGGTCATGTGGAATACAGTCTACAGGACAATACAGCTGGCACTGCGGCACCTCAAAATGCCCCACACACTCAGTACACAGCGCCGGATTGATCTCGTAGATCTCTGCCCCCATATAAATCGCTTGATTGGGGCAGACCGGCTCACACACATCACAGTTGATGCATTCTGTGGTGATTTTCAGTGCCATAACGCTGCTTACCAACCGCCTTGGGCGTGTTTGGTGGCAAATGCATCGACCACACAGGGTGGCACAAACTTGGTCACATCGCCTTTGAGTCGTGCAATCTCGCGCACCAATGTAGACGAAATAAACGACAAATGCTCGGAGGGGGTCAAAAACACCGTTTCAAATCCGCTATCGAGCTGGCGGTTCATATTGGCGAGTTGAAACTCATACTCAAAATCAGACACCGCACGCAATCCACGCAGCACCGCTGTGGCATGTTGATCACGGAACAAATTGACCAGTAAACCACTAAAGCCTATCACCTCAATATTGGGTAAATGACCGAGGGCTTGATTGGCCAATGCCACACGCTGCTCAAGGGTAAACACTGGATTTTTGTGATGACCTGCCGCAATGGCAACCACCACTTGATCAAACATTCGCGATGCCCGCGCCACCAAGTCAACGTGACCATTGGTAATCGGATCAAAGGTACCAGGATAAATGACACGGGTCATGGGCTATACTCGCCAAAGCCGAATTTGTGCCGCCATCTTAGCAAAACCTGATGAACAATGGAGATCATCACATGTGATAACCAAAAATTGCATCTAAATACTCCAAATTGCGGCAAAATAGACCGATGACAGGATTGAATGCGTTATGAGTAAAAAACCATCGTCGGGCGGTACCATCGCCCAAAACCGTCGTGCACGGCACGAATATTTTATTGAAGAGAAGTTTGAAGCTGGTCTGGTGCTACAAGGCTGGGAAGTCAAATCGATTCGGGATGGTCGGATGAGCATCACCGAGGCGTATGTGATCTTCAAAAATGGCGAAGCCTTTTTGTTTGGCAGCCAAATCACCCCACTACTCTCTGCCTCGACCCATGTCGTGCCTGAAGCCACACGTACCCGTAAGCTATTGCTGTCACGGCGTCAGATTGAAAAGCTGATGGGAGCCGTCAACCAAAAAGGCTACACCTGCGTGCCACTGGCCTGCTATTGGAAAGGCCCTTTGGTCAAATGCGAAATCGCGTTGGTGAAGGGTAAGCAGCTGCACGACAAACGCACCACCGAAAAAGACCGCGATTGGAACCGCGAAAAGCAGCGGATTTTCCGCAATCAATAAACCCAGCCCGCAATGTGCGGGCTGGGTTTTAGCACTCACATCCAAGTATTGGCAAAGACTGAAGCGAGTTGGTTTTGCTGTGCGGTGGTCAACGTGGTCTGACCACTGGGCGGCATACTCATCCCTGCCATGGCACTCACCAACTGATCAACGTCTTGATGACTCAACACCTTGCCATTGCCTGCCACAAAGCTTTCCACATGATAAGCATCACCCAAGTACCAATCACGGATCACGGTACGATCCGTGGTACCGATCACCCGCACTTCTAAGTTGTTGCCGACCTGTTTAAACCAAAGCTGATCAGAAGCAATATCAGCACCGTATTGCACCGTGTCTAGATTGCCCGCTGTACTGTCATTTTCCACAATCGTGTCGAGCAGGTTGCCACGGTTAAACAGGTAAGTATCGTTGCCGGCTTTACCCGCTAAAGTGTCGTTGCCACCCCGACCATCCAGCATATTATTGCCACCATTGCCATTGATCGCGTTGTTGACACTATTGCCTGTACCTGCAATATGCGCCGTACCACCAAGCGTCAGGTTTTCCACATGATCTTGCAACGCATAGCTAAAGCTGGCTTCAACACCATCCGTACCTTCATTGGCCTGCTCGACAATCACATCATTGGCATTGCTCAGCACATACACATCGTTGCCAACCCCACCAATCATGGTGTCATTGCCTGCAAAACCATTGATTCGGTCGTTGCCTGCACCACCATACAGCGTGTTGTTGAGGCTATTGCCATACACGCGATTGTCCAGCTCATTACCCGATGCCGTCACCGCTGTGGTGCCGCTCAGATATAGCCACTCAAGGTTGGCACCGAGCACATAACCATTTAGCTCAGTGGTGATTTTATCTGTTCCCTCACCGGCCAACTCAATCACGCTGTCACTGAAACTATCGACCACATAGCTATCGTCACCGAGGCCACCTTGCATGGTGTCGTTGCCCAAACCACCATCGATCACATCGTCTCCAGCGTAGCTGAAAATTTTGTCATGACCTGCACCACCTTGGATGGTATCCACCAACAGACCACCATAGAAATTTTCTGCACTCGCACCACCAGTCAACTGATTTGACTTGGACTGATAGCCCATAAAACACTGGCTCGATGTACTATCCATAAATGACAGTGCTGGCAACAAACCGTCTAACTGATCTGCCGTATAACTTGTATCTGAAAATAAGATGGTTTCTATGGCACTATTATAGTGAACCACATCAGATGCCAAAAACTCATCTGCATCAAAAAACACTGCTCCATCATTTGACAGCAATTCGTTCGATAAATAAATTTTATCAAAATCAATAAACTGATCCATTATCGTAATTTTAATGTTCAGCTCACTTGATGACATCACCAAGCTATTTACATTTCTGGTCAATACAAACTGATCTCGACGGTAGAGCGACAAATCAAGCACATCATTCAGACCGGACTCATTACCAACCAAATTCTGATCGACAATGATGACTTCTGGCAGATGTGTCGAACGAATTTGATAATAATCCCCACTGTCTATGGCTTGATCCCAAGCAAATACCATGCCTTGACCATTGATGATATATTGGTCATGACCATCCATCCCAATCATCGCATCGGCATAACCGCTTGCGCTGCCTTCAGTATAAAAAACATCATTCTGATTACCCCCGTATAAATCCATCCCTATATCAGAACGGCCATACATGACGTTACTCACATTCAAATAACCGATCAGTAGTTCCTCACCAAAACCTTGCGATTGTGCCGGATAACGAGTCATTTGCATTTGATCGATATCAGAAAAAGTGAGCGATAGGTCATCAAAAACTAAGACCGTGTGATTGGGTGCAGAAAACACCACACCAAGTGGATCAAAAGCACTTAAATCATAGACTTCGCTATTCTTGGTGAGATCAAATAATCGGGTCTGCGGTGTAAAATAACCACTGACCGTCACTTGATCTGATGCACTATATTTGATCACCAAATCTCTACCGTGCTTCTCAAACAGAACGCTACTTGAGTCGATTTGATTAAATATCAGATGCTGCTCGACACCCTGCGTACTCGCCACATATCCTAACTCCCCCATCGCTGAGAGATTGACGACGTCAATTCCATCACCTACAGAGAAGAATATCTGGTCTGTACTGCCTCCACCGCTGATCACATCATTGCCCATTCCGGCATTGATCTGATCATCACCAGCTGTGCCAGTCATATAGTCGTGACCTGTTGTGCCTGTAATCATGAAACGCTCCATTGGCTTAACAATTTTCAACCCTTTTCATTCAGGTTATAAAAATAAAATAGAGAGCAACTCGCTACCCTCTTATTTTTCTGTTTCAACAGCAATTTTTATCAAACATCAACAGAATGTAAGACTGCCGTAGCAGTTGTCTACTGGTAGCTGTTTAAGATCCAAGTTACTTTCCTTAATGAACAAATCTAGATCACCTAAACCCAAAGTTTTCGTCGCTGTCGTAAAATTTTCAACTCTGACTTGTGGCAATGAAAACCACCACCCTCGACCTGCTGCAGACCATGTTGTCGGTGCTGACAACTTCTGCCACTTCAGCCATGTATTTGCGTTCAACGGTTTATTATCAGTGTCATAGTCACTATTGGCTGCCGTTCCATCATCACCATCAACATCGCGTACCAGATTATCGCCAAGCTTAGATAGCGAAATATAAAAGTCATTTGCTGGTGTTGCCGCAGTACCAACTGAGATATTATGAATAAATCTAAAGTCCTCATTAAACTGGACTGTTGCAGTGAGAAAACTAAGCTTTCCCTTGAGTGGTGCAATTTGCATCGATGAAGCTCGTGCAAAATATTGGTCTAAAAATACATTCGTCACACCACCTGTTTGGTTAGTTCCTGCTGGTGTATTTTCGTTGATGGTCACATTACCTAGTGTGGTTGGAATAGTACCATTACTCACATAAATATCCATATCAGCAGACAAGCGATTAATGCCTGTATGGCCTGTACCACCGAGTGTGGTTGATTCTGCAACTGTACCATCAGCATTATATGGCCGCTCGCCAAAACTCATCATCCCTGCGGCTTGTAGTGCACCTAGACGTAGACCGACAATCTCTCGTGTTGAGGCGCTATTAGGATTGCGAATTGCAAACTCGATGTATGGATTTTTTAACAAAAAATCGGTCGCTGGCGCCGCATCATTATAGATATTGGTCGCGTTTGCAAAACCAGAGAAGCGTAGACGATCGATATCTACATCACAAATATTGGGATCAGCACCATTGGCACCACCACAACCCAGCTTTAGCTTAGCGATGTTTGCATTCAACTCTAAGTCCGCTTGTAGACCGACCCGATAAAATCCAATATTTGTATTTGGGTTACCACTTTGGTTTGGAGCCACATATGACAGATTGAACAATGCCTGTCCGACTTCTGCTTGCAGCTCATCATCGGTCAGTGGCGTCATTGCAAACGTCGGTGCGCTCACCAACAAACTCACCAGCATGATTTTAATGAAACGCATCGTTTGCATGTGGATTGCCCTTCTGTCCATATCATGGTTATTCGTCGAACAATATTTGTTGGCAAAGAGTTGATAGCAGGCATGGCAGTATTCAAAAAACCACCATGACTCAGTGCGTCATCTCGACGAAGACTTTCTTTTTACCAGAAAAAATAAAAGATTCAACAAAAAATGAATAAATATTCTAATTTTTTGTTGTTTTTAAACAAAAACTTAAATCTATTTCACCAAAAAAATAGTTCAAAAAATGAATAATTATGAAAACAAAATACATTCAATCTTTGAATGTTTCAGCGCCATAAACCAAGAGCAAGCCCAATATGTGAGGAAAAAATGTAGGTGCAAATTAAAATACAAAAGACTGTCGTGATGCTATTGATACAACTATCCAAAAAACCAATGCCCATCTATACAGTAGATGGGCATCGGTTTTTGGTATTTTTCACTAACTGTTTGGCGTTATTGTGCGAGCTTCACCGTCAGTTTTGCATACAACTCACCACCTGGCATGGCAATCTCACCCAAGCGTTGTGGCGATTCAAAGTCCACCAATGTACCGTTTGATGGATAAAAGTTGATATTACCAACGCGTAGATCTTTCGCTTGTGGTCCTAATGTACGTCCTTGATTGACCAAAATTCGACCTTCAAAGACCAGATTGTTATCACCAACATCAATGGTCAGGCCTTGGTTTTCTGTGGCCACCGTTGCACCCACTACCTGAATACGACCACTGATATTTTCAAAGCCTAATGTAGAACCATCACTCGGCTCGACAATATGCAAGAAGCTGCCTGCTTTACGTGTACGAGCTGCGACTGCACCAGACAAGGTTTCACGATCACCAAGCACACGGGTCAAATCAATATCCAATTTAATGCCCAGCGCACCAGAAACCGTCGGCACCAGATTGACCACAGCTGAGCCTTCTAGTTTGCCACGCAAACCAAACAATACGTCTTTTTTAGAGTTGTTGGTCACAGCACTGTCTGAACTAAAATTGGTGGTGCCATTCATCAAGTTGCCGACCGCAACTTCACCATTAAAAGCCAATAGCGCGTATGGGAGGGTCACTTGAATCGAGCTACCATTCATGGCAATCGTCCCGCTCGTTTGCAACAACATATCAATGTTGCGCAATCCGACATAACGATTGACAGGCACACCACTGACACTTCGTGTATCTGCAAGCAAGATGCTGGTGGTTTTTTTGTTGGTACTGGTACTGTCCAATCCTTCTATGGACATCCCCAACACAAAGCCCGCTTGGTTGTTGTCACCATAGAAAGCAACGTTGCTGTTGAGGTTATTCACCGCAAAAACCAATCCCCCATCAATTGGGGTCATGGTGTTGGCGCCGGTTTTATTGTTGATAATCGCCGTTTTGGTAGGGAGCGCTTGGATACTTGCCCCACGCATGGCAAAAGACAACATGCCTCCGGTCACCGTACTCGGTGCCAAACCGTTTGATCGCTGTAGCGTCAGATAGTTCAGACCATTTGTCGCCAACGGATCTTCTTCAGTGTTGAAGTCCAAGACACTAGACAACTTGGCACTGACAGGGATCGCCAGTGCATCTGTTGAGATTTGGTTGACATAAATGTTGCCCAAATCAAATGTTGCTCGTGCAGCAGTATTGGCAGGATCGCTGAGTGAAACCATATTGTACAGCTTCAATGAACGACCATTTTCGGTATCGGACTCACCTAACTCCAAAGAAAAGTTGGTCGGCGACAGCTCACCGCTCACGGATAATCCAATCCCCGCACTTCCAACAATACTATCTCCTGTGGCGGAGCCATTGACTCGACCAAAGATTTTGTTGGTGGTTGGGTTGTCGTCATTTACGCCACGCAAAGCCACATTGACATTGGTCAAGTCACCACTCAAACCCAAACGTAATAGATTGCCTGCGTTGCTGCTGTCATAGCGCGTTGCAGCACTTGTTGATGAATTGCCGACGTTATTTTTTTGTTTTAACGCAAACTGCAAACCGGCACGATAACCATTGGTACCAATGGGTTTGGCACCCAAATTCACACTGCCGTTAAAACGAATCCCTTCTTGGGCATCGACCCAAATACTACCATTGGCGTCGATATTGGCACGGATATCACCCAAAATGATTTGGTTATACACCGTTGGATTACCCGGTTGTGGCTGGGTAATAAAAATATCCATCTGATCAACAATAATCTTGACCGAGGCGTTACCAGTTTTATTGAACAGTCCCTTGGTCGTAGACAATGATAAGTTTAGACCACTGGTTTTGATTGCCCATTCACCCGAGTTGCTTGCAGCGTCTTTTGTGGCATCGCCAGTACAACTGCCAGATGCACTGGTACAAGCATAAAATTTTTCTGCATAAAACAATAATGCATTGGTGGACAGATTGATATTTAATGCAGGCACTCCCGCATTTGAACCGGTATTGACGGTTAATGATCCTTGTATTTTTGATCCGAGATCACGTGGTGTGATTCTGACATTATCAAAACGGGCATAAATATTACTATCTGCTGCTGCAACATCTCCAGTTGGCGATGTTCCAGCCTTATCTTCCCAATACAACTGATCCATCGTGATACTGTCGGCCAAGGCATTAATCGCCAAGCCATCGGCACCATGTGCGCTAGACAACTGAGCGTCACTGAGGGCTTCTAATGCATAGACAGGATGCGATGCTAAGAGCATCGCACTGGTCAATACGCTATATGAGAATTTCATATCAAACAGCTCCTGTGCTTAGCATCCTGTGGTTGATCGAGTACAACTAAACAGCTTGAGGGTACCGGCTATGGTGATATTGGCCGTCATATCCAATCCCAAGAAGCCTCTAGATTTACCCGCATCGAACGTATTGGTGGTTGCTAAGGTATTATTGCGATAACCAGGAGTATTGGCTGCATTTAATGAGCCATCCGCATTGACTTCTGTTGCTGTGTCTGTTTCTACAGCCAGCGACTCAAAGCCCAACTTTTTGATTTCAATGAACTTGGTAGGATCAAAGGTTAATGCAAGCGCTGCTCGGCGATTGGGTGCACCAGCATTGTTGGATACATTCACCACTTGACCCGTCAATTGCAAGTTCTCAATTTTGATAGAACCGGTGACATTTTTGAACACCAACCAATCTTTTCGAAACGGATCACCGGCTGTCCCTGCACCTGAATAGCGATTGTTGACCGACACCCCAATATTACAGGCTGGGTTTGCTACACCACCACTTGCACTACAGATGTTGGTGAGTGCGCCTGTCGTCGCGTTTTTATCAAGGTTTAGGCGCATTTCTAAGTCGAACACCAGCTTAGGCGCACCGGTGTCGATGGGTTCAACGGCAGGAGAGACCTGACCACTCACCATGGATAGATGCTCATCTTCTAGCGGTGAGAGCTGAGCCATCACAGGGTTTGCAATAAAGAACATCAATGCAATCCAATGCTGATACTTCATGAGTATTCTCCTGCCTTAGAGTCCTGTTGTGGTCAGTTTGAGATGCTGAATAAACAGCCCCTCGATTTTTGCACTGCCAAGGTTGACAATATTATTTGCTTTATCTCTAAACTCTACTTTGTCAATACTGATCGTACCATGTGTGGCGGGCTGTGCTAATGATCCACAGTTCACACTGCCACAGGTCTTGGCAGCAATAGATGCTGCTGTACCTGTATAATCAATATAGGCATCACCGTAAGCGTTTGGGTTATTGGGCAGCCTTGTCAACTCCATATAAAAGTTACCAGTGCTACCTGATCGTCCAAAGATCACAGACTGATAATGTGGAATGCCCAATGGAAGGTTGACATCAAGACCATATACATACAGCCCTTCGTTTGCATCAAACAAGCGGTTTGTTGTGCCATTATAATCATTATCGAGTGCGGCGGTAAAACGCAAGCCGTTATTCGCTTTTGCGGTAACTGCCGCATCGTAATCTGTATTGAGTCGCAGAACAGCCCTCAATCCCAAGGTACCATTATATTCTGTGGTTGCACTATCACTTGGTGTCTGGAATACATCGACGGTCGTGCCGTTAATCGAGAGACCATTCCAAATCGCTTGCAAACCCAAACCATTTGCACCTGTCAGATTCACCCCCGTCCGTGGTGTCCCACCAACGATATAACCCTCAATATCGGTATTGGTCTTAGCCAAAATATCTAAGGTAAAACCAAGTCTTAAATTATAGGCATCGAGTGCATCGCCTGTATCCTCATCCGCCAGACAGTTGGTACCTGGACCCTTCGATAATGCTGCCCCCCCAATACAATACTGTGGTGCCTCAAGGCGCAAAAATGATCGAGCGACGCTAGCACTTGCATACGTTGGTCGAGTCTCAGATTTGACAGACAAATAAAATGGGTTGGCTCCACTGCCCCAAGAGCGAATCAGCGCATTACTGGCTCGGGTCAATGTTTCATCATCTCGGGTAATCGACAGATTGCGCATATACAAATCTGCACGATTCGGTGCAACTAATGGACCACCAGCACCATCTGGATCTTTGGTCTCACCGCGTGGAATCAGGTTGATATAGGACGTATCGGCATCTTCCATGACGATTTTGAAGCCTTCAGGCAAAAACGCCAACCCTTCACCCGTGGTATCCGACATCTCTTGATCTGAAATGGCTTCGAGGGCGTACGAGGATGATGCAACAGCACTGATCGCCAGCGCTAAGACGTGGGGGATATAGCGGATATGACCCGACATTGTTCCTTCCTTCCATTCATACGCGTCTGGTGACGCGATCTGGCTGTATTCACTCGGCAGATTGGGGGTTGTTGTTGTGCAATCTGCATCGCATCCTCTGACGCCACAGACGTCCATTTGACATTATGCTGAGAATCGGCCAAAAAGCAAAAGTAAGTGGACTGTTAGACAAAATAAATGAGACGAACGGTGGCGTAACCCTATTGTTGGCACACTATTTTTTGCCAAACTCCGTTCGTCGGATTCATCAAAAGCTTGAAAAAATTAGGCTTTAGGTAGCGTCACACCGGTTTGGCCTTGGTATTTGCCGCCACGATCTTTGTAGCTGGTCTGACATGGCTCATCACTTTGGAAGAACAACATTTGTGCAACGCCTTCACCGGCATAAATCCGCGCAGGCAAGTTGGTGGTGTTGGAAAACTCCAGCGTGACATGCCCTTCCCATTCAGGTTCTAAAGGCGTGACATTCACGATAATCCCACAACGCGCGTATGTTGATTTTCCAAGACAAATGGTGAGGACATCACGAGGAATACGGAAGTATTCAACCGTCCGCGCCAAGGCAAAGCTGTTGGGTGGGATGATGCACACGTCCGACTCAATGTCGATAAAGCTGTTGGGATCGAAGTTTTTGGGATCGACAATCGCCGAGTGCACATTGGTAAATACCTTAAACTCACGCGCACAGCGCACATCGTAGCCATAGCTGGAGGTACCATAGCTGATCAGCTTTTGGCCTTGCTCGCCTACCCGCACTTGACCGGCTTCAAACGGCTCAATCATGCCGTGCTGCTCGCTCATCTGACGAATCCAACGATCAGATTTGATGGACATGTGCATCCCAACCCTAATGTTTACAAATTGGCGGTTAATGTACGCGATTTGCTGACATGGGGCAAAAAATTCCCCATGTCAGTATCCGTAGATTTAGAAAATCCGTTTGTCATCACGTGCGCGGCTGGGGATTTTGCCGACTTGCTCAATCACCTTGCTGGCGATGTGCTGATACAGCGGCGCGGCGGCATCTTGGGCAGCCACACTAGGTGTGCCGCCATCGGCATGTAGGCGAATCGCAGCATCAAGTGGCAGCTTGCCGAGTAGTGGTACATGGTATTGCGCTTCGAGCTTAGCACCACCGCCTGAACCAAAAATTTCGTCGATATGACCGCAATTGCTACACACATGCACGGCCATGTTTTCGACCACCCCCAAAATCGGGATGTTGACCTTATTGAATAGCTCAATGCCCTTTTGCGCATCGAGCAGCGCGATGTGCTGTGGTGTGGTGACAATCACCGCGCCCGTGACCGGAATACGCTGTGCAAGGGTGAGCTGGATATCGCCTGTACCCGGTGGCATGTCGATCACCAGATAATCTAGATGCGGCCATGCGGTTTGGTTAAACAATTGCATCAATGCGCCGGTGGCTTTGGGCCCACGCCACACGACAGGCGTGTTGTCATCACCGGTCAGGTTGCCAATCGACAGCACCGCCATACCATGCGCTTCAATCGGTACAAACTGTTCGTTTTCGATCAATGGCGTGCGGCCTGCCACACCGAGCATGGCTGGGATGCTGGGGCCATAGATGTCGGCATCGAGCATGCCCACTCGCGCACCGGTATTTTGCAGTGCCAAGGCCAAGTTGACCGCAGTAGTCGATTTGCCGACGCCACCTTTGCCAGACGCCACCACAATCACATGGCGGATGCGTGGATGTGCCGCGACTTGTGCTTGGGTGGGCGCTTTACGGGCGGGTTCGGCTTGTTCGGCAGCCGTGGCTTGCGGCAGATTAGGTTTCATGGCTGCATCGACCACCGGTGGCACAGGCAGCTCACTGCTGGCGTTTTTGGGCGCTTGGCCTGCCACTTTTTGCGCAATCAAATGCAGATTGAGTTCGCGGATACCGTGTGGCTCTAGCGCATCCGCCAAGCCATCATGCAGCACCTGTGGATCACCTTGATAACCAGCAGGCAACTTGAGCGTCAGGGTGAGCACGTCATTTTGCCGTTGTTGTTGGGTCACAAGGCTGGCGACTGTGACATTGCTACTGGGCAATAGATGCTGATTCAGCACTTTTTGTACTGGATCATCCCCAAATAAAGACTTGAATGACGAAAACATAGAACACTCCCACCGTTGCCCGCGCATGATAGCAAGACGACACCAGCCGCCGTGCCATTTTTTTGTGTTGAAAAATGCTCAGGCCAGATCCGTTAGGATTGTTGCCGTTGCTCAAGCAAGCTCTGTTATGATTGCGACCAGATTGAAAAACTCCACTGAGGTGAATTGTGCGTAAAATTTTGGTGACCAGCGCCCTGCCCTATGCCAACGGCCCGATCCATTTGGGTCATATGGTCGAGTATATCCAGACCGACATCTGGGTACGGGCGATGCGTGCGCAAGGCCACCAAGTCACCTATGTGTGTGCCGACGATGCGCACGGCACCGCGATTATGTTGACCGCACAAAAAAATGGCATTAGCCCTGAGCAGCAAATTGCCAACGTGCAACGCGAACACGAGCGTGACTTTGCCGGTTTTTCGATTGGTTTTGATCAATATCACTCGACGCATAGCGATGAAAATCGTGCGCGCACCCAAGACATGTATCTCAAACATGTAGAAGGCGGTCATATCGACGTGCGCCCGATCACCCAATTGTTTGACCCTGAAAAAGGGCTATTTTTGGCGGATCGCTACATCAAAGGTGAATGCCCCAAATGTGGTGCCAAAGATCAATACGGTGACAACTGCGAAGTCTGTAGCGCGACTTATGATGCGATTGATCTGAAAAACCCATACTCGACGTTGAG
>CALFYA010000417.1 GCA_937952925.1 uncultured Moraxellaceae bacterium | reverse complement strand
ATCCGCTTGGCACTGCGGGATTTTCGCTTGTCGGGCGTAGCATTAGAGGGCGATGCCAAAGCGCGTTATGCTGCGATCAGTGAGCGCTTGTCACAGTTGTCGTCGCAGTTTTCAGATCATCTGCTCGACGCCACGCAAGCCTATAACCGCCCACTCACCGAGGCCGAATGTGCAGGCTTGCCCGACAGTAGCGTGGCGATGCTCAAGCAATTTGGCGCACAGCGTGAAATCGATCAGCCGGTAGCCACGCTCGATGGCCCATCGTATTTGGCGATCATGACCTATGCCGATGATCGTGCGCTGCGCGAAGAGATTTATCGTGCCTACACCAGCCGCGCCTCCGAGCTTGGCGCATCTGAACACGACAACAGTGCGGTGATGACCGAGATTTTGGCACTGCGCCAAGAAATGGCAGCATTGCTCGGCTTTGCCAACTATGCCGAGTTGTCGCTGGCGAGCAAAATGGCACCGAGCGTGGCCAAAGTGCGTGAGTTTTTGGTGGATTTGGCGCAAAAAGCTCGCGAGCCTGCACTGGCTGATTTGGCACAAATCCAAGCTGAAGCAGCAGCGGTCGGCATGACCAATTTGCAAGCGTGGGATACCGCGTATTTTGCTGAAAAAATCAAACAACGCCGCTACAACTTATCGCAAGAAACCCTCAAGCCCTACTTCCCTGCACCAGTGGTGATTGAGGGCTTGTTTGCGATTGCGCAAAAGTTATATGGCATCCAGATTGAAGCGCGTGACGCGCCGGTGTGGCATGAAGCGGTGCGTTATTATGAAATCACCGAACACGATCAGGTGGTTGGCGGCTTTTATTTTGATTTGTATGCGCGCAGCGACAAGCGTGGCGGCGCTTGGATGAGTGGCTATCGCTCACGGGTGGTGGCTCAGGACGGCACACAAATTCCGGTCGCGTTTATGGTGGGCAACTTTGCTCCACCAGTCGGCGATGATCCAGCCAAACTCAGCCACGATGAACTGGTCACCTTGTTCCATGAATTTGGGCATGGCTTGCATCATTTGCTCACAGATGTGGGCGTGTTGCCGGTGGCAGGGATTCATGGCGTGGCGTGGGATGCGGTGGAGCTGCCCAGTCAGTTTATGGAGTTTTGGACGTGGGAACCCGAAGCGATTGCGCTGATCAGTCGGCATTATCAAAGTGGTGACACCCTGCCCGACAGCTTGCTACAAGCGCTGCTGGCTGCCCGTCACTTCCAAAGCGGCATGATGACCTTGCGCCAGATTGAGTTTGCCTTGTTTGACCTCGACATCCACGCCGCCAATCCTGCCCTTGATCAAGCCGGTATTCAGGCGACCCTCGATCAAATTCGGGCGCAATTTGCCGTGCTACAGCCACCTGCCCACAACCGTTTCCAACACAGCTTTAGCCATATTTTTGCGGGTGGCTATGCGGCGGGCTATTACTCGTACAAATGGGCAGAAGTGTTGGCTTCAGACGCATTTGATCGCTTTGAGCAAGAAGGAATTTTTAATACGCAAACCGGCCAAGCGTTTCGCCAAGAGATTTTGGCACAAGGTGGTAGCCGTTCGGCCTTAGACAGCTTTGTGGCGTTTCGCGGGCGTGAACCGCAAATCGAGGCACTGTTGCGCCATAGCGGGTGGCAGACTGGAGCATCGGCATGATCAAAAAACGCTTTATTGCAGGGGCAAAATGCCCCGCGTGCGGTGCGCAAGATCGGGTGATGCTGATGATCAATGGCGACGATGAATGGATTGAATGTGTCGACTGCGATCACACCGAGCGCAGACCGACTGAAGTGGTGACCAAAGATCCCGATCATCCGGTTGCAGATGCTGACAGTATAGGCGTGGTACAGTTTAAGCCCTTGCGGTAGACTCAAGGGGTCTATGGTCGGATAACCCTGAATAAACATGAATCCACAGACCCCTACACCAAATCCAAATCGTGGGTTGATGATGGCAGCGCTCGCAGGTGCAGGCGCGATGCTGCTGCTAGTGGTTGCGGTGCTGATTGGCTATTGGCTTGGCAGTCGCAGTGCTCCCACCCCCACACAGGCCACTGCTGCACCGATTGCCACACCCACTGTCAAGCCTAATCCCGCCACCTTGCCGCTGCAGCCGATCATTACTGATCCAGTGACTGATCCGGTTCAAGCACCCGTTGCCACCATCACCGCCAGCGAACCGAGCACTGATCCGCTGCTCACCGCCCCCTTGCCGGCTGATACGGCACTTGCGGGTGAAGAAATCGACCGGCACGGCGATGAACAACAACGCTTGGCGCAGCAAAAGCAAATTTTGCAGCAACAAAAACAAGATTCGGATGAATTGATGAAGCTCAAAGAAGAACGCATCAAGGCGCTTGAAGCAGCACTTGCCAATCCCTCTTGAGGGATTTGTTATCATGGTGGCCTTCTCGCTGCGGTGATACATCCCGTTGACCACACTCTCTCCTCCACGCCAATCGGTGTTGATTGGCTTGTCGTTGCTGACCTTATCGGCGTTTTTATTTGCAGCGATGGGCGTACTGATCCGGCTGGCCTCGCATACCGTCGATAATGCATCGGTGGTGTTTTTTCGTAATGCGATTGGTTTGCTGTTTTTGCTCCCGCTGTTTGCGTGGCAAGGGTTTGGGCAGCTGCGCACCCACAAACCGTGGATGCATGTCTGGCGGGCGTTGGTTGGACTGTCGGCCATGTATGGCTTTTTTTATGCCATCGCACATCTCAAGCTGAGTAATGCAATGGTGTTTACCTACTCGTCACCAGTGTTTATCCCGTTGGTGGCGTGGCTCTTTCTCAAAGAAAAAATCACTCCAATGATGGGTATCACCGCAGCGATTGGCTTAGTTGGTGTGCTGCTGGTGGCGAAGCCTGATCAAGGCATGATCAATGTGCTGTCGGTGATTGGCATCAGCTCAAGCTTTTTGGCAGCGATGGCGTTTGTGACGGTACGCGCCATGACAGCGACCGAACCGGCCAGCCGGATTGTGTTTTATTTTTGCCTGATTGGCACCATTATTTCAGCGATTCCGATGTATTGGTCGTGGCGCAATTATACCCTGCATGAATTACTACTCTTGAGTGGTGTGGGGATATTAGCCAC
The DNA here is from genome assembly GCA_937952925.1 of uncultured Moraxellaceae bacterium. Lineage (GTDB taxonomy): Bacteria > Pseudomonadota > Gammaproteobacteria > Pseudomonadales > Moraxellaceae > CALFYA01. The sequence goes on along the minus strand of CALFYA010000417.1, from coordinate 5,645 downwards.
CTTAAGCCAACTCTCATTATCCACCGCCTATCGTTATGCACCTGCTGGACAAATTGGCCCTGCCAATTATATGGCGATTATTTTTGCGGGGATTTGGGCGGCACTCCTATGGCATGAATATCCCGATACCTTGAGTATTATTGGCATGACCATTATTTTATTGGCACTGATATTGTGTATGCCTACTTTTAATAAAACAAAAACGGCGTCCTAGGACGCCGCATTTGCTTGAGAGGTTAACTCAATTATTGATACCAACCAAACATCTTAAAGAAGTATGGAACATAGGCAACAATCAACAACGTCGGTACCATCACCAGCAGTGGCAGAATCCAACGCTCATAGCGATAGTAAAAGCTGAGATGTCGAACTTCGGCATCTGCTTCAGACATTTCTTTTTCACCCACCACCTGACGTGCAAGCAATTGGTTGAGCGCAACCGGTGGCGACAGATAGCCCAGTTCAAACGCGGTCAATACGATCATCCAGAAGTGAACCGGATCAATCCCGTTTTGGTAGGCAATCGGCGCAACGGTCGCTGACACCAAAATCACCGCACCAAATGGATCCATCACCATCCCGACGAACACCATCAACACCAACAGCAAGCTGATGGCGAATACCGTGCTACCCATATCGGCAGGAACAGCGTGCATGATGTCGGAGCGTTCGATCAAACCACCAATACTGACCGACAACGCCATCAGCATGATCAGTGCACCAATGTGACCAATGGTCTCGTTGGTGGCAAACCGGATCGCTTGCTCAAAGCCCACGCGACGGTTGCTTTCGGCAGGGCCATCTTTGCGCAGGTATGGTGATTGATCTGGCGTGGTATTGGGCACGTCATGCGCAGGCACTGGTGTGGCTGGATGCAAAGCAATCTCAGATTCACCCAAGCTAGGCTCACGACGGATTTTGTCGAAGAACACAATCGCCAACATGATCAATGGCATCATCATCGGTGCAGTAAATTCATCAAGCTTGGTGTCTAGACCAAACTGATAGAACAAGATCACGGCGATGGTAATCACGATGTAGGGCGATACTGGTACAAATGCACGCGCAGATGCAGGCAATGCCACACTCGGTGATGCAATACGGAACTTCTGCTCTGCCAAGATCAACGAGACGATCAAGAACATGGTCGAAGACAACAAGAATACCCACACGCCTTTGCCATACAGCAAATCGGTGGTGACTTCTTTGTTCATCGATGCAATGACCACGATCAGCAAACATGGACGCAACACGACACCGAGCGAGCCGGACATGGCTGCCGCTGCAAGGGCGTACTGACGACGTGCGCCGGCGTTGTAGACTTCTTTGTAGATGATCGCACCCGCTGCAATCACGAAAATCCCTGATGCGCCGGTATAGGCGGTTGGAATTGCCGCAGCGAGCAAGATGATCCACGTCAGGGTTTCAGGCGAGAAGTTCCATGGACGCAAGATGTTCAAGAACAAATCGACCAAACGGGTTTGCTTGAGCAACATCCCCGCCCAGATGTACAGTGCCAAGTTCAAGAAAATCCCTGAAAACTCAACCATCTGACCCAAGTAGATCGCTTGACCAGTTGGATAGCCCATCATCAAGGTGAAGATACCACCCGACCAAATCGACATGGTGGCATACAAAGGGACGGATAAGGATGCCATCCCATAGCTTCCCCCTGGTAGGGCATCTTTGGGTGGTTTGATCAGCTTGTAGGCACTAATCAGGGTCAACGTCGCAAACAGTGTCGTCCACACCACGTTGATCACAATCGCAATGCCTTCGATCTCAACGCCTGATTTTTTCTGGGAGAAATAGTAGGCAACCGATGATGAAGTCAGCAACAAGTTGGCGAGTACCATGCTCACCGAATAGACTCTAAAGTCTTTTTGGGTGGATGGTGGACGCAGTGCAATATGGTGCAAGCCCAAAGTCGTGGTGACTGCCGCAATCGCCACCATCAACACCAAAATCAACGCACGGTTTTCTGTCCCAAAACGGAAGACAAAGAAAAATGCGGTTTCAAAGGTGCGGTAAGCTTTGACGGTTGGGGTAATGTGAGAAGTGATCGCATCGTATGACGCAAACTTTTCTTCACACAGTGCCTTGGCTGCCTGCAAAGATTGACGAATTTGCTCAGGATCCTTCTGAGTATCACCGAATAACCCACCAAAATCATCATCGGCAGGTTTGGCCATTTCGGCTTGAATCATTGCGTCAGTGACATCCCCACGATGACAGTCCGGTTTGGCCGGATCTGCACGCAAGAATGAATATTGAATGCCAGCTGCAGGATCACCGAACATCCGTTCGCCAACCCGCAACAACTGACCATGAATCATCTCACCGGTACCAATGACCAGCGTTAGAATCAAAAGAAGGAAAACCGGCAAGGTGGAGAGCCACTCCGACCATGTCCGGTTGAGCGGCCCGTTTGGCCGCTGAGCATCATCAGGGATCTGCATGACATCCTGCTTTTTGTTTTGACCGAGGAATATGAATGGAAGGAAGTACCATTCGCCCAAAACCAATCGCTAACCGAACCCGATGCCCCTTTTGTTGGACGATCATGGGCATTCTGATCGATTAGTTCACTTATGATGCACTACTTTGTCGATATTTTGTATGACCTGAACGCAGCATAGGTGAAATTTTCTTGCCAGCCCCCATATTAGTCTTTTTGTTGTTTTTTCTATACATGTTTAAGGCCGACTTTATACACCTTTTTTGACGATTTGTGCACCACCTTGCCATAAAAACGTGAATCCCATCACAGTGAGTGCCCCGATCAGATGTGCTTGCCACAACACGTCAATCTGAAGAATCTGACGAGTGGACACATTCAGGCCATACGCTTCAGCACACATTTTAACCAATAGCATCACAATTATTAAACTTCCAAATAATCGTGTCATGCGATGATCGCTATGCATCGCCCACCATGCACAGCCCAGATACCAGCCATGTAATACTCCCGATAATCCCCGATAATAAGCATATTCGGGCAATGCAAGATGTATATACAACCCGATTGAAATCCCCGCAATTAATCCAGCACTATAAAACCAGCTGAATCGCGGCGGTTCAAACAGAAAAAACAATCCCCACAACGCCACTATATTAAACATCAGATGTAATGGATTAAGATGGACTAAGTGTGCGGTGATTAAACGCCACGGCTGAGTCAAAACCAGCGAACGATCATACTGAAAATATTCAGGCACCCACTGGAGTAATCCAATCATCACGGTCAGCAATATCAGATGCATGATCCAATATTGCTGTACCGATAGGCGTTGCTGTTGCACCGCTTACTCGCCAGCCAAACTACACTCAGGACGGGTGGCATCTTTTTGACAGCGGATTTTTTTGAGCAGTGCCATCATGCGTTGATCATAAATACCATCACTGATCAAATTGATCCGTGACAGGCGGGACATTTCATCATAACGGCGATGGTCGTGATCGGAGACTTTGACCCAATATTTGGGATCAATGTCGCTCTCAAAGCGCTCAATCATGCGCAGCTGGCGATCAAACAAGCTTTGGACATACTCCCGCGATGCTTGTCCAAAGCCAGTGGGGAATCGCTCCGGATGGGTCAAGACTTGCAAGCTGACTTGGGCAAGCACGTAATCAATAATCCCGCCTTTGCTGCCCAAGCCCCGATACAGCTCTAGTGGCCGATAGGCTGTGCTCGGTGCCACCACAATATCCACCGAGCCACTGTTAAACTTGCCCGAAAAGTTGGTGACATCAGAAGGATCTGAACGCGCACCTAAATCACGGACGAGTTTGGCCTGTGCTTTGTCGTAGTCAAAAATGGCGATCTTTTTGCCGGGTAACTGCTCAGGCCCTTGGATCTTGCGATCATTGACAAAGCCGTAGGCACTACCAAATGGCAGCACACCTGCAATCTCGTAGCGTTGGCTATCTAGCTCGGTTTGCATGTACTTGGCACTGGCTGGTGAACTGAGGACATTGACCAACGTGCGCATGTGCTCATAGCTTGGAATCGCCCCGACGGCTTCAATGCTGCCGGTAAACGGGTTGTAGGGACGAATCCGCAGGCCGGTCAAGACCACCGCGTCACAATAGCGCACCCGAAAATCTTCGCTGGCCACTTTTTCTTCGACATACGCTTTGATTTCAAAATCGACGCCTAAGGTGGCGGCTTTGACTTGATAATCTTTCATCAGCGCAACGGTTTCCCCGTTTTGCCCCATGATGTCCCACACGCATAGCTTACGTTTCACCATGTCTTTGGGGACAGTCACAATCGGCTGTGGTTTGCTACGGGTGGGTGGACGAATGTCCGCTAGTGATGCAGGGGGTGCCGAATACGCAACACCACACAGCGTCATCAGTACGGTCCATGTACAAATAACGGCGGTATATTTCATAAGATGTCCCTAGTCCGGCCATAATGATTCAAATTAAGGCTGAATGTAGCTGAAAAATACAAAACCGCCTATAGGCGGTTTTGTGTGGATGCCACTGCGATTGGGTCAATCACAGCAAATCATCAACGTTGATGCCTGCTTCATCAGCAGGTTTTTCATCCCAGAAACGCATCAAGCCACCATCGGGCGTGCGCGTACCGGTTTTTTCAGTCCAGTAGCGATCGGAGATGCTGTAGACCAATTCGCCCCCCATCGCATCAAACAGGCGATACTTGGGATTGACCGGCATGTTGTCTTCAATCGATTTGCCGTAGGTACGCAACGCGTCACGAATCAGCTCATCTTTACCGGTGGCTTGTGCAGCCAACGCATAAATCGCATGTGGCAAACGCACACCGGTACGTTCACCAATCCGAGTGGCGTCTTTCATGGTTTGGAATGGATCAGGCTTGCCTTCGGATGCACCGGGCAACAGCGTCCAGATCGCTGCACGGATTGCCAGAGGCGTACCCCAGAACTTTTCGTTGTCCAGACAGCGCATGCCACGCTCAACAATTGCGGCAATGTCTTTGGGGACGTTGACCGCGCCTTGCGCGTTGATGTCGTTGGTAACGGCTTGCAGACCAGACACCATGCCGAGCAGGTAAATGGTTTTGTCGAGATCAGTCTTCATGGAGGGGCATTGATCACCGAGTTTGATGCGATAATCACGCTCCCACTTTTCGGCAAACATTTGATAGCCCGCATACTGACGGCGTGCAGCGATTTCAGCCCAACGTTTTTGGGTGATCCGCGCATCTTGTGCCGCTTCGATTTTGCCCTCACGCGAGGCGCGTAGATACAACAGCTCTTGCTCAAGTGCTGCTTTTTCAGCACACAAGCCCGCACTGGCATACAACAAGACTGACATCTTGGTGGGGTCTGCACCCAAATTTTGAGTGGCAACAATCAATGGGGTCAGTGCTGTACCCGACTCGCAGGCCATCTGCGTGTCACTCATTGCAATAATGGGTGGTACGAAATAGCTCTCACTAAAACGCAGCGCAAGATTGCCCCCAGTTTTATAGATCTGTGAACAACCAGACAGCAAAAATACAGCGCTGGCTATAACCGCCACACCTTGGCGGATTTTGCGGACGGTAGACATACCCTAAGGTCCCCTATTGTTGTTGTCCTGCTAGCTCGTGAAGATAGCATGAAGGTACAGGTCGTGAAAGCATCATGACGTTGAGGTCATGATTGATCGAC
>CALFYA010000416.1 GCA_937952925.1 uncultured Moraxellaceae bacterium | reverse complement strand
GTTGAGAGCATCCAATTTGCTGATGGTACGGTCTGGGATATTGCCGAAATCAAAAAACAAGTGCTGCGTAATACCATCTACAACAATAACCTGACGGGTTTTACCAGCAATGACTTTATCTTGGGTGATGATGGGGCAAACGACACCATCAACGGGCGTGCGGGCAACGATCAAATCTCTGGCGGCTATGGTACTGACAGCTTAAGCGGTGAGCAGGGCAATGATGTGTTGCTTGGTGATCTGCATAACGACAGCTTGTATGGTGGGGATGGCAACGACGTCCTCGACGGTGGTGCGGGCGATGACTTTTTGCAAGGCAACAATGGCGCAGATTTGTATTTCTTTGATCGGGGCATGGGACGCGATGCAATCAACAATAGCGATGCCGATGCACTCGGTGTCAATGCCGATAAGATCGTACTCGGTACGGGCGCTACGCCAGTGTTGCCTACTGATATCACGGTGCGTCAATCGGGCAATGACCTGAAAATTTATATCAATAACAGCAGCGATGTGCTGACGGTCAGTGCTTATTTTAGTGGTAATGGCACCACATCTTATACAGTTGAAACCCTTGAGTTTAGTAATGGCGTGCAGTGGAGTTATGCAACTGTCGTAGCCAATTTATCGGCAGCACCCACCAATCAAAGTCTGACCGGTACTTCGGGCAGTGAAGCCCTCAATGCGGGTGCAGGTGATGATCAGTTGTATGGTTTGGGTGGCAATGATCAACTCAATGGCAATATTGGCAATGATTCACTGTATGGCGATGCGGGCAATGACATTTTAGCAGGTGGAACCGGAGATGACAGTGTCAGTGGGGGTGCAGGCGCAGATACCTATCTGTTTGACCGCTATATGGGGCGCGACACCATCAATAACACCGACAATGACGGCTCAGTCGATGTGCTCAACATGGGGACGATTGATCCCACTGAGGTGCTAGCGCGGCGCTCAAGTGATGACTTGTGGCTAGAGTTGGCACAAAGCAGTGATCGGGTGGTGATTACCGGCTACTTTAGTAGTGATGCTACCACCCCGTATGTGATTGATCAGGTTGTGTTTGCCAACGGGACAGTGTGGGCAGTCAATCAAATCAAAACCCAAGTGCTCGCCGCCACCAATCAAGCCGAAACCCTGATCGGTTATGCCACGGCCGATACGATAGATGGCGCAGCAGGTGATGACTATCTGTATGGGCGTGCAGGACAAGATGTGTTGAATGGTGGTCTGGGTAATGACTATCTATATGGTGAACAAGACCATGACACCCTAAGCGGTGGCCTTGGCAATGACAGCCTAACCGGTGGTGATGGTAACGATACCTTGAGCGGTGATATCGGGGATGATCAGTTGTCCGGCGGTAATGGCGCAGATACCTACCGCTTTGGCTTGGGGCAAGGCAAAGACACCATCAGCAACAGCGATGCAGATGCGATTGGGGTCAATCTGGATCGGGTGCTGTTTGATGCAGGCATCAGCAGTAGTCAAATCACGGTACGCCGCTCCAATAGTGATCTGGTGCTGTCAATCAACAATACCGATGAGTCGATCACCCTGAGCAGTTATTTCCTCAATGATGCAACTTCAAGCTATGTGGTTGAGCAAATCGTGTTTGCCGATGGCACAACGTGGGATATCAACACCATCAAAGCCAAAGTGCTACAAGGCACCGATGAGGCGGAGTCACTGACTGGTTTTGCCACCGCCGATGTGATCAGTGGTGGGGCTGGCGTGGATTATCTGTATGGCGCAGCCGAGGCCGATCAATTGAGTGGTGGGGCGGGCAACGATACGCTGTATGGTGGTCTGGGCAACGACAGCGTATTTGGCGGCGATGGTGCAGATGCCCTCAATGGAGATGATGGTGACGATGTGCTCAGTGGTGGTATGGGTCAAGATACACTCGCGGGTGGCAAAGGCGCAGACACTTATCTGTTTGGCCGACTGTCCCATCAAGACACCATTTACAACAATGACGCTGATGCGATTGGGGTAGCGAGTGACCGGATTGTGCTCGATGTAGGGATTAGTAGCACCGATCTGAATCTCCAACGCAGTGGCGATGATTTGCTGATTGCGATTGCAGGGACGAATGCAGAGCTGCGCGTCAGTAGCTACTTTGTCCAAGATGGCAATAGCGTGTTTGTGGTCGAGCAGATCGTATTTGCCGATGGCACCATCTGGGGCGTCGAAGACGTCAAGTCGCGCATCAACAGTAGCTTTAGCCCCATCGAAGCTGATCTGTTGTATATCAATCAACATTACACCTTGGCGGATGATGAGCTGGCCGGACAATTGGTTGGTGGTGCCAACCTCAATCTGACCGGCAATAATGCCAACAATATCTTGATCGGTAATGACGGCAATAACCTGCTCGATGGTGGTTTTGGCAACGACCTGATGCGCGGTGGTCTGGGTGACGACACTTATATTCATTCACAAAGTGGTGATGTCGCAGAAGAGTTGGCCAATCAAGGCACCGATAAAGTCATCAGTAAGCTGTCTTATATCTTGGGTGTCAACATCGAGCAGTTGGAGCTGACGGGTAACGCGGTGATCAGCGGTACAGGCAACACCCTAGACAACGTGATCACCGGCAACAGTGCCAACAACACCCTTAATGGACGTGATGGCAACGACACCCTGTATGGTGGTGATGGCATCGATAGCTTGTATGGTGGGACGGGCACAGACACCCTCGAAGGTGGTGCGGGTAACGATTTCTTGGACGGGGGGACAAGTGCCGATATCATGCGTGGGGGCTTGGGCGATGATACCTATGTGCGCAGTACCCCTGGTGATGTGATCGAGGAGCTATTTAATCAAGGGATTGATACCGTACAAACCGCAGCAACCTATAGCTTGGGCAGCAATCTTGAAAATGTACTGCTCACTGGCAACTTGGCGATCAATGCAACCGGTAACGTGGGCGTCAATACGCTGACGGGCAACAGTG
>CALFYA010000415.1 GCA_937952925.1 uncultured Moraxellaceae bacterium | reverse complement strand
TCGACGGCTATTCGCGCCATGATCAAAAAGATGGTGCAAGAAGAAGATCCGCGTAAACCCTTGTCGGATAACACCATTGCTGAGCGATTGCAGGCGAGTGGGATTGATGTGGCGCGGCGTACCGTGGCCAAGTATCGCGAATCGCTTAATATTGCATCATCGAGTGATCGAAAACGCTTGCTTTAAGTGTGCTGATATGGTTTTTTAAAGGTGTGATGTGTCGGCACATCACACACCGTCCGACTCGCGTCGTCATTGATTCCAATCAGGATTTTTGATGCACGAGCCGTTTCCGGCAAGGCGAAGGGAATACCCTCGCTGGCCAGACGACCAGCCCCACTGGCCGCCCGACCTCGAGGCGCTCTTCGTATCTCTTAGTATGAGTTTATGCGAGGATGGTTTTATGCAAATCAAGATTAGCGGACATCATGTCAGTGTCACCAAAGCGATGGAAGCCAGCATTTACGAAAAATTGGCACGCGTCGAACGACATTTTGATCACATTAATAGCATGCACGTGGTGCTCTCTTTAGATAATCATCACACCGATTGTACGCACAAGGGGCAGTTGAACCACAAAGCGGAAGCAATTATTCGTGTACCGGGTGCTGAGCTGTTTGCGCAAGCCTGCGCCGATGATATGTATGTCTCCATTGCGATGCTGTCCGAGAAGCTAGACCGTCAAATCCTCAAGCATAAAGCACGATTACGCCAGCACTAACACCTGTGGTGTGCCCAGCACAGAAAGGCTCAACAGGGTTGAGTCTTTTTGTTTAATAAAGCCATACAGCATTCACCAAACCGCCCTCAAAATAGCGCACATCCCAAAATAAGACCTACACAACCGGTGTGATCGACAGCACGGATATTTTTTAAGCTATCTCCCATCTGTATTGGGTGGTGAACACGTCCATGCCTAAGTTTGATATTGATTGCACACTGGCGTATCAGGTGTTGCAACCTGCCGAATTTTTGGTGCAAATCCAAGCTGCTGATCATCCGTGGCAGCATATTATTCAAGAGTCTTTATCTGTCACGGGGATTACACCTGAGCAATGGACAGATCCTGCCGGACTCAATCGTTTGATTCGGTTTAGTGCACCGACTGGTGAGCTATCCATCCGTTATCAAGCGGTGGTGGAGGTCAATATGCCAGCACGCGATGAGCAGGCACGTGAGTATGCGATTGCCGAGTTGCCCTCCGATGTGCTGCATTATTTATTGCCGAGTCGTTATTGTGAGTCGGATTTGATCGGGGCGATGGCGCAGCGCACCTTTGGTCATTTGCCACGTGGGTTTACTCGCGTTGAAGCGATTTGTGATTGGATCAAAACCAATATTGCGTATGAGCTTGGATCAAGCCAAGCCTCGACCACTGCGCGCGATGTGTTGCAGCAGCGGGCAGGGGTGTGTCGTGATTTTGCCCACTTGGGGATTGCTTTATGCCGTGCGCTCAATATCCCTGCGCGCTTTGTGTTTGGTCATGTCGAATTTCCTGATCCACCGCCGGACTTTCATGCCTTATTTGAAGCGTATATCGGCGGTCAATGGATGCTGTTTGATCCTACCAAAATGGCTCCCCTTGAAAAAATTGTGCGGATTGGTACGGGGGTCGATGCCAAAGATGTGGCATTTGCCACGCTATATGGTGCGGTGCAAATGGACTATATGAAGCCATTAGTCCGTGATCATCAGGCGGGAGGCTGGTCTGATTTTGATGTGGCTGAGGGATTTATTGGTGCCAATCGTCCTCCGCGCGGCCTGAGCTATAGTGCAAGTGAATCGCACTATCAAAAAAGCTATGGTTGAGCAGTGTTGCAAGACAACGTGACTAGACCTTTTGCAGTGTCAGGAGTAACCTTCCACGCTATTGATTTCTGATCCCCAATGGTTGCGGCATGAATAGCGAATTGTTGACCAACTTACTCCAAGCAGCGTTTCCTGAGGCTGATATTGCCGTCACTGGCGAAGGCAACAAGTTTGATTTGCGCATTGTGGATGCCCAATTCGAAGGCAAACGTCCGGTCGCTCGTCAACAGGCTGTTTATGCGCCCATGAATGAGCATATTGCCAGTGGTGCCATTCATGCGGTCACCATTCGTGCCTTGACGCCTGAAGAATGGCGCAAAGCCAGCCTGTTTGGGGGCTGATCATGGATAAGTTTGTCATTCAAGGCGGTGTGCGCCTCGACGGCGAAGTCCGGATTTCGGGTGCCAAAAATGCCGCGCTGCCCTTACTTGCAGCGACCTTGCTCGCCACCACGCCCACTACACTGACCAACGTGCCTGATCTCAAAGATGTCAGCACCTTGATCAAATTGATCAAAGGCATGGGCGTCACCGTGACCCGCGATGGCGATACCGTCACCATCGACAACAGCACGCTCAATAGCAAATTTGCCCCGTATGAGCTGGTCAAGACCATGCGGGCGTCGATTTTGGTACTCGGCCCTTTGCTGGCACGTTATGGCGAAGCGGTGGTGTCTTTACCCGGTGGTTGTGCGATTGGCTCGCGTCCGGTCGATCAACATCTCAAAGCGCTGCAAGTGATGGGCGCCGATGTACAAGTTGAAAACGGCTATGTACACGCCAAGATGGATGGTCGCCTAAACGGTGGTCGCGTGCTGTTTGACATGGTCACGGTCGGCGGCACCGAAAACATCCTGATCGCTGCCACACTCGCCAATGGCACGACATATATTGAAAACGCGGCTCGCGAACCCGAAGTCACTGATTTAGCCAATATGTTGGTGAAAATGGGCGCAAACATCGACGGGATTGGCTCCGATACCCTCGTCGTACATGGCGTTGATGCGTTGACCGGTTGCACCCATGCCGTCGTTGCTGATCGGATTGAAACTGGTTCATATTTGGCAGCCGCTGCGATGACCGGTGGCCGTGTGCGCACCACCCACACCGACGCTAAATTGCTCGAAGCGGTGTTGATCAAATTTGAAGAAATGGGCGCGACAATCACCACCGGTGACGATTGGATTGAGCTGGACATGCAAGGCCGCCGTCCCAAAGCCATCAACTTTCGTACCGCACCGCATCCGGCATTTCCCACCGACATGCAAGCGCAATTGATGGCGGTCAATGTGATTGCTGAAGGCACCGGTACCATTACCGAAACGATTTTTGAAAATCGCTTTATGCATGTGCCAGAGCTATCGCGTTTGGGTGCCAAAATCCAAGTCGATGGTCATACCGCGATTGTGACTGGAGTGGAGCAGCTCAACGCCGCTCCCGTCATGGCCACCGATTTGCGTGCATCGATGTCGTTGGTGATGGCTGCGCTGGCTGCCAACGGTGAAACCACCATTGAGCGGATTTATCATATTGATCGTGGCTACGAGCACATTGAAGAAAAGCTCAGTGCGCTTGGTGCCAACATTCGACGAGTATCAGCATGACCGAGATGAATACGCCGGATGTGACCGGCGATTTTGATCACGGCCTGACCTTGGCGCTGTCCAAAGGCCGTATTTTGAAAGAAACCTTGCCACTGCTGAAAGCAGCCGGCATTGAGTTGCTTGAAGACCCCGAAAAATCACGCAAGCTGATTTTCCCCACTAGCCATCCATTGGTGCGCATTTTGATTTTGCGTGCCAGTGACGTGCCGACCTATGTGGAAAATGGCGCGGCAGATTTGGGTGTAGCGGGCAAAGATGTGCTGATGGAACATGGCGCACACAACGTCTATGAGCCGCTGGATCTGAAAATCGCCAACTGTCGTTTGATGACTGCGGGTAAGGTGGGGGCAGTGCGTCCCGAAGGTCGTCTGAAAATCGCCACCAAATACGTCAATCTGACCCGTCAGTTTTATGCCAGTCGTGGCGAGCAGGTCGATGTGATCAAGCTGTATGGCTCGATGGAACTCGCGCCATTGGTGGGCTTGGGGCATTTTATTGTCGATGTGGTGGATACTGGCAACACCTTGCGCGCCAATGGTTTGGAGCCGTTGGAAGAGATTTGCAAAGTGTCTTCACGCTTGATCGTCAACAAAGCCAGCTACAAGCGCAAGCAAGCATTGCTCGTGCCAATTTTACAGCAGCTTGAGCAAGCGGTGGCCGCACGGCAAAGCGCAGCCTAAGTCGCAAGACTAAACGAAAAAGGGAGCGCAACGCTCCCTTTTGGTGAGGTCAGTCGGTGAGGGAGTTAATGCTTGTACTTGATCCCCACCGCCATCACGGTATCGCGTGCATCCGCAGCATCGGCCATCGTATCTTTGATTTGATAGCTCACCACCCCTGAGATTTGCTTGCTGATCGCCACCGATACCTCAGTTTTACTCCGCAAAATGCTGGCGTCTTCGCCATATTCATAGCCGAGATCTTGGACAAAGCGCGTGGTGTCAGTCAGTTTGCGTTCATAGTGGACGCCCACCGTACCGACCAGTTCTTGGGTGTCTTTTTGGGTTTGATCTTGAAAGTTGTTGTAGCGCACACCAGCACCAAGCTCACCGGTCAGCACTTGCACATCATCCCGAACAAAGTCATAGCCCACACCCGTGCTCAGGGTGGCTTGATAGTCAAACACCGTATTGAGGTCTTTTTCGAGCTGCAACTTGGCAAATTGATAGACGCTTGGGGTTTGTTGATGCATCAGTTTGCCCGACAGCAAATAACGCTCAAGATCGTCGTTGTTTTGGTTGCTTTGACTGCTGACCGCCTGTGCTTTGACTTCTTGACCCCATACGCCTTGCATGCGTTTCCATAGGGTATTGGCGGTCAGGTTTTGCTTACGATCACTGTTTGAGCCATCGGTTTTCGAGCTGTTGAGCAAATAGCTGACATCGGCTTCAAATTGCTGTTCGGGGG
>CALFYA010000414.1 GCA_937952925.1 uncultured Moraxellaceae bacterium | reverse complement strand
TCCTGTGTAACCAATCTTCCCTGACATAAAAGGGATTAAGACGGCTGCCCCCTACACCTTCATTCTGTATGAGTGTAACCAATCTTCCCTGACATAAAAGGGATTAAGACAACCGTAATCTTCTGGGTTCGTTGCTTTTCGATGTAACCAATCTTCCCTGACATAAAAGGGATTAAGACCCCACTTTGGAAGATTAACAAACGCCCAGCGATGTAACCAATCTTCCCTGACATAAAAGGGATTAAGACAGATTGCTACGTCTTTTTCGCCTTTGTAGCCAATGTAACCAATCTTCCCTGACATAAAAGGGATTAAGACACTGTAGAATACGGAACATCAAAGACCATATCAGGTAACCAATCTTCCCTGACATAAAAGGGATTAAGACTGCGCGGAATAATTTCATGATTAAAACTCCTGAGTAACCAATCTTCCCTGACATAAAAGGGATTAAGACATGTTTCTACGTCCCTCGACCTGCAACCGCTGCATCATCTGCAAGCTTGATAGCCCTTGCGCCCTTGCTTGTGCCTCCACCTGCTCCCGACACAGCTCAGGCCACCACTGCCGACAAGACTGTAGCTCTAGCTCATGCAACCGATCCCATTGATCCCATTCGGTCGAGACAGACTTGACCCGTCGAACTGGTGTGACGGCGGTAGTCGCTGTGGTACTACTCACTCCCCCACGCACCACAAACACAAAGGTAAAGCCCACAATCTCCCGCCCCTGCTTGTGCTGCTCATAACTAACATGCAAATGGGTATGCTGATTGATCTGGGTCACCGCAAGATCAAGCACCCGCACCTTGAAGTGGTGCATCCGCCGATATTCATCTTCATACAACCCCAACTGATTGCGCAGCTGTGCCAGCTCAACGCGTGGCGTCTTGCCCACAGAGCGCCATTGAATCAATAGCTCATACAAGCGCACCGCATAAGCACTATGCAACCCTGCAATCTGCTCAAGATCATATTTGGTAAAATTGATTTCTAGACGGGTAATCTCTGGCACAATGTCTGGGGCAAAAATCAACTGCACCAACCCCGCACCCTCAACATAAGACACTTTGGACACCCAACGGGTCTTATTGCGCCGGACTTGTCCGGTCTGCGGATGGTGATCATAGAAGGTCACCTGACGCTCAAACAACGTACTCACCGCACTACTCAGCGCCGCATAAGCCGCATCCAAAGACACCGCAAATTGTGCCGCATATACCGCTGCATTCACCGTCAACGGCAACTGTGCATCAATCCCCAAACCTGTTTCACGCGCCTCGACAATCGCCAACAAGATCAAGCGTTGCTCGATGAGCGATAGCGTATAACTCGCCTGTACAAGTTCGTTTGACTTCACCACCTCAGATTTTTTCATCATTCATCACATTAGATGGGCTGGATCATCGCCATCTTAACACCATTAAGCACACTATTAGAATATTGTGTGTTTATACCGAGAAAACGTGTGCTTATACCAAGGAAACGTGTGTTTATGACCGAGAAAACGTGTGCTTATCACCGAGAAAACGTGTGTTTATCTCCCGTATTTCTTTTATATTTCATACTCTTAAAACAGCTTAAAAACATTAAAAACCTTAAAAGAATAAAAAGCATGTATTGAGTTTTAAAAAACCTAACCTGCTGATGTCATGCACGAGATCTCACACCGAGAAAACGTGTGTTTATGGGTTAAATTTTTGAAATAAATAGATTTTATTGATTAAAAACTTGTTTTAGCCCAACATCTCTGGATGCTTGATCGATTGGCGACACAGCACGCCGCTATGCCGCCGTATTGGTCAGCCTTTCGGCCACACCATCTGTGCTGCCAATAACGCAATACTGCGGTCATCGCCGGTCGATTGTTGGTTGAAGCGATCACTATAAAACGCTTGGGTCAGGTCTCGACGGCGCAAGGTCTGCTCGCGCACCCCTTCAAGCCAGCGGCTGATTTGACCAGACACCATACGTCCATTATTGGACACCAGCTTTTCGGCTGCCCCATCACTCATCGCTGCCAAGCCAGATACGCCCACACTGCTGTGCATGCCCCACTGTACATCTTGCATACTGAGTCGATCATCGACAAAGGTGGTTTGATTGGCAAACTCACCCTTGCCCACCTCGCCCAACGCCGTCAACAACGGCTGACAAACCACGCTGTCGTCTTTGTCGTGCTGCTGCTCAATGCGCTCTAGCACAATCGCGCCATCGCCCACCTTAAACCAGAGCAAGCGAGCTGTGCCCACAATCACCATCAACACCGTGCTACGAAAGTCTTTGACCTCACGCCGATGCTGTAGTGCCAAATCTTGCAACAGCCCTTTGCCATGCCGCAGCATCATCTGCACCATTTGCCGCGCTTGCTCATCGTCGGCATGCGGGGTGTCGAGGAGGCTGAGCAGTGGCAACTCAAGGGTATGCGCCAACCGGCTCAGCCCTGTGCTAAGCGCCTGTGAGCCGTATTCTGAGAGTGCCGCACTCCCTGCCCCATCGCACACCACCAACACCGGACGTGGCTGGATCTGTACCACCGCCGCATCCTGACACGGTAGCGCAGGTTGTGCATTACGATGACTCAGCCCCACCACCGCTTCGGCGAGTCCTTGCCACTGGCCGGTATGCTCGCACCACACAGGCTGCAACAACGCGACAGGCGTCGGCTCAGGCGCAGAGACAGACGCTGCTACAGGGGTGACCGGTGTGGTGTCGGCAGAGTTTGCCACCGGCGTGATGGGTGGCAAGGGTTCGGGTTGTGAGCGTTGGTTGTGCTGATAGTCATACGGGGTACTGATCGGCAGCTGAGCGTTGGTGTTATCCGTGGCGGCTGACGCTGGGCTGGGTTGATGCGCTGCCAAATCTTTGGCTTTGGCTTCAGCAATCGCCTGAGCATCAATGTTCACTTTGCCTTTGGGTTTTACCAACGATTTGAGAAGATTTTTGCGTTTTTTTGGGGGATTGGGTTGGCTCATAACGGCTCCTGATGATCTGAATGAAACGGTGCTTGCTACGATTGATACTGCTTAGGCTGTTGGTGGACTTGCCGTACTGCCACGCCGCCCAGCAGGTTTGGGCGTGCTTGGGCGGATGGCGGCTTCGTGGTATGCCTTGCCCAGTTCACGCGCATAAATCGTGAGGGCTTCATGCCATGCCGCCAGATCAGGGCGTAAGTCGGGCTGTGCCGCGCCGGTGGTAAACGTGGCAATAAACAGTTTTTTGAGCCGATGCGGCATATGGCTCCAGATGTTGTACCAATCGCCTTTGGGGATGCCGCGATTGCCTGTGCCATAGGGAAAACGACCGGCTTTGAGGTTGCTGACCGGATCTTCCCCGCCCACCACATCGTAAGGATGGCGGCCAAGCATCAGGCATTTAAACAAGATAATTGCCAGCGAAAAGGCTTCCGACTGTGCGGTACGCACAATCTGTGCATACGCCTGCCCATGATGCTCGGTGGGGGTCAGGTCTGGGCTACCGACCGGACATGGATAGTGTGTGCCACCCACCTGCAATTGGTAGCTATCGCAGTCGATCAGCCCAACCTTGAGCGTGAGCGGATCACACAAAAAGTTGTTGAGGTTGTAGTCGCCAATCATCACCTGTGCGGCGTGCAGCTGTTGGACTTGCTCGACCAGATTGAGCAAGATGCGCACCAGATCAATCCGTGACAACTGCGGAAAATGCTTTTTGTACAAGAGCGCATGTGCCAAACAGTGTAGTTTGACCCCATTGACTCGGCGCATGGCGTAGCCAATCCACTGCCCTTGCGCATCAAACACCGACAGCAGCGGCCAGCTCAGTTGCTCGGATGCAAACTGGGCTTTGAGCCGGATCATGGCTTCGACTTTTTGGCGCAGTGCCTGACCATTTTTGCTCAAAATATCATCGTGATAACATTTGACCAAAATTTCGGGGCGATCCGCTAAGGGGTACACCACGCCTTCGCCGCCTTGGGCAAGCACAGCAGCGAGTTGTTTGGGATTGCCTTGTGGGTCGAATACGGTGGTGATGTCCATTGCAGCTCCTTGAGCAAAATTGGCAAAAGCGGGGGCATCCACCGTATGCCGGATACGGTGACAGATGCGCAGTTGGGGAATTGGGTGGGAGCTTGGGACTAGATGGTGTCCCAGCTGTCGGTCTTGGGCAGTTGTACCGTGCTGCTGGTCGAGGCCGATGCCGATACGCGGCTCATGCTTGCAGACAACCACTCAAAGAACTCATTGAACTTGAGTCCAGCGAGCTGCTTGGCCGGTTTGGCGGAGAATTGCCCCAAAATGCCCAAGTCCGCGCCATCCACCCCAATCGGCAGCACCACCAATTTGCGTTGTTCCGACAGTTGACGGCTTTGTGCGGCGGCTTGTTGCCAGCTGTCGGTTGGCTCACCATCGCTGATCAACACCAACCACGGCTGGTAGTAGGCGACGCCGGTTTGTTGGTAGGCCTTTTTGCGTTCGTCGAGGCGTTGTAGGGCAAGGCTGACCGCTTGACCAATCGGTGTGCCGCCGGTGGCGCTAAAGTCGGGCAGCTGGTCGATGTTCATGGCGGTATGAAACGGCAGTTGCTCAGTCACCACGCCACCTGCGGTGATCACCGCCACATCAATCGAGCAGCTCGCCACGTCATCGGCTTGCAACGCGGCAACAAAGCGTTTCAGCCCTTCGTTGAGTTGGTGGATGCGTGCGCCGTCCATGGAGCCTGAGGTGTCGAGTACCACCATACAGGCGCAACGGGGCGATGGGTTTTCGATCAAGTCGTCGTTGATGCTGAGTGCGTAGTTTGGCATTGCAAAATCCTGTGTGTGTGCGGTTGATGTGGCTATTTTAGGGGTGGTTTTGGATTTGGACTTTTTTCACAAGCTTGCATCAAGGCAGCTCAAATCGTCTGCCACGGCGTGCACCACAAAACGCTCCAAACGCGCCGCACAGGCGGTCAGCTGTGCCGCGCTCAGCTCTTGTCCGCGCCACGCTGGGGGCAAATCCAGCGACAAGTTGAGATAGATCACGCCCTGCGCACACAATTGCGCCACCCAATGCACCGGCAAAATCCCTGCGACCACATCGCCCTGTTTCAGGGGGTGCGACTCATCGAGATGACTGAGGTAGTGGTCAAACTGATAGCCTTGATCCGCTGCCCACTGCACCGCACCTTGATGACGGGTGACAAAGTATCGAGCCATGCTGCTGCCTTGTGTGGGGAAGATCCCCTATTGTAGGCATCACCTTCGCTCAGATCGGCACTCGATAAGCTTGTATATGGCTTACAGCCCAAGCGCAGCCAAGGTGTGCCAGTGTAGCGGCTGTACTTGCTGGGCTTTGCGGTCGATCAGGGTTTGGATGGTGCGATGGACGAGGTTGCGGCGCTGCCAAAACGCGATTTTGGGGTCATGGTGGGCAATATCGACTTTGATACGGCGCAGTTGCTGCCACAGCTGGCGCTGGAGTTCGGGCAGTTGGCTGAGTTGTTCGGCGCTAGGCTCTGGGTGGGTTGGGGTGGGCGTGGCACACGCCGCGATGATGGGTGGGGTGGGTGTAGGGACGAGCGGGCGGATAGATGGTTTTTTGGGTTGATGTTGCTTTCTTTTTAATCTTGGTTGGTCTTCTTGGGGAGTCTTAGAAAGAACATCGCTGCACGGTGACGAAATGGATGTCGTCACACCGATGGGTTGCAACTCATCGGGCTGCGGAGATGATGTCGTCGGGCGGATGGTGTCGGTGGCGGGCTGGGGGTCGGGCTGATCGGTAAACAGATGGGTGGGCAGTTTGCTGTAGTCGATGCGGTAGTAGTTGGTGCGCACGGTTTTGTAGGCGTTGAGTTTTTCGATCAGGATCAGGCCAGCGGCTTTGAGTCTGGTGATGGCGCGTTCGATGGTGGATTGGCTAAAGCAGGCAAAATGCGCTTGCCAATCGCGTAGGGTGTTGTAGACCCATTTGTAGCCTTGATGCATCAGGCCAAGTTTGGGCTGTTGGCTCATGTAGTGGATTTGCTGGAGCAGCGCGGCTTCGACAATGCTGTATTGTTTGGCAAGGGAAGGCGAGAGGATGATTGGGGTTTCGTCGAGGATCAGACGTGTGGGGATCTGGCGGCGTGACATGGCGGTGTCCTGTATGTATACACGCCCATCAACCTAATTTCTGAGATTAGGGTGGTTAGCTGGGTAGGGGTCAGAAAACCGATAT
>CALFYA010000413.1 GCA_937952925.1 uncultured Moraxellaceae bacterium | reverse complement strand
AGGTCTTCTTCGACATTGTGCAAATCAAACAGCGGACGCTCACCAGGGTAGTGGCGTAAACACTCTGCCACCGACGGCACAAACTCATCGACAAACTCGGTGACTTTGGCAAACACCTCGCGTGAATCGACATAAATTTTGGCGGTTTCTTCACCTGCCAGATCACGGATAATCCGTTGCGGTAAGGGCAGCTCTTCAAAAATTAAGCCTGAAGGCACTTTGCGCTGCCGCTCTTGGATCACTTCCCACAGCCGCGCCAAATAACGCATGTCTTGCTCAAGCTGTGCACGCTCAATGCCTTCGGCAGCCGTGCGGACAATAATGCCACCGGGTAAATGATATTCTCGCTGAATTTCTTCAACCAATCCTCTGAGCCGCTCACGCTCATCATGATGCTCAATCCGTTGGCTAATACCGGTGTGCTGTCCATACGGCATGAGTACCAAATAACGCGATGGGATCGACAAATCGGTGGTCAATCGTGCACCTTTGCTGCCGAGCATGTCTTTCATCACCTGTACGGTGACGATTTGTCCGGTTTGGAGCAATTCGTGCACATTAGGTGCCGATTGGGTGCGTGGCCACACCATATCATTGACATGCAAAAAGGCGGTACGCGACAAGCCAATTTCGACAAAAGCCGCTTGCATACCCGGCAGTA
Organism: uncultured Moraxellaceae bacterium; assembly: GCA_937952925.1. Taxonomy (GTDB): domain Bacteria; phylum Pseudomonadota; class Gammaproteobacteria; order Pseudomonadales; family Moraxellaceae; genus CALFYA01. The sequence goes on along the minus strand of CALFYA010000413.1, from coordinate 10,724 downwards.
CACGCACCACTTTGCCTTGATAAATATTGCCGACCAAGCCACGCCGCGCTGCCCGCTCGACAAATAGCTCTTGGACAATTCCGTTTTCGACCAATGCGACACGGCACTCCATCGGGGTGACGTTGATCAGCAGCTCTTCTGCCATGATATCGAATGATCCTGTCATTGTTGTTGAATCTGCTGCAATAACGCTAAAGTTTCCACCAGTGGCAATCCCACCACATTGCTATAACTGCCCCGAATCGCTGGGATCCACGCCGCACCGCGCCCTTGGATGGCATAAGCACCGGCTTTGCCGATTGGCTCACCGGTCTGCCAATAGTCCAGCATTTCGGTCTGTGTCACCGCACGCATCACCACGTCGGTACATACCACTTGGCTCAAGCAATGCTGACCTTGACAGACCGCGACACCGGTCAACACCTGATGAGTACGACCGTGTAAACGTTGCCACATCTGCAGCGCATCGGCTTGATCTTGCGGCTTGCCCAAAATCACCCCATCAATCGTCACGGTGGTGTCGGCGGCAATCACGATGGCATCCGCCGCAACATGCGCCATCGCTGCTTGTGCTTTGCTCACCGCTAAGCGTGCCACATAATCGGCTGGAGCTTCATGCAGGCGTGGACTTTCGTCGATCTCAAATACTTGCACCGTAAAATCGACCCCCACTTGGGTCAACAACTCGCGCCGACGCGGCGAACCAGAAGCCAAAATGATCATGTGCGCCACCGCTTTAAGCTATACACCAACATCGGCCACATCAGCACCGTCGGCAGCCATGCCAACCAGTGATGCAGCGACAGCATTTGCCCCGATAATTTTTGCAAGACAAACATCAACAACAAATGGAGAAACACACCAAGTGCAACCAACACCCATGCATTACTAAAGGTCAACACCCGACGATTTTGCACCACATAGCGCACCGCAAAGGCGACCACCACAAAACTAAAGGCTTGTTGACCCAACTGGGTATCGACCATCACATCACAGGCCAATCCCACAAAAAAAGCAAACCACACGCCACACCAGCGCGGCTGATACATCACCCAAAACAAACTGACCATCAGCATAAAGACTGGCCGCCAACTGACCCAGTCATAGGGAATCGGATAAACCGTCAAGACCGATGCGGCCATCAAACTCATCGCGATTGCCAGCAATGGATCATTGTTTTGGTTCAGACGCCCTCGGCCAAGCGCGACCAAACTAAGGCGTGACATAGGGTTGCTCTCGTTGTAGTGGCTCAGAATACAACAGCAACACATGGTGTCCACCTTCGAGCTGCGCCAAAGGCTTCACCTCGATGTCGGCAAACTCACTGCTGCCATGCCGTTGCACCGCCGTCACCAGACCAATCGGATAACCCGCCGGAAAACGTAAGCCTAACCCTGAGGTCAACAACTTGTCCCCCACCACAATATCGGCCGTATTGGGCACATATTGCAGCATTAAGCGACCACTATCACCGGTACCCGACAAAATCCCACGCATCCCTGTCCGCTCAATCCGTACCGAAGCCGAATGTTGTTTATCCGATAGCAACAGCACACGCGAGCTGTGAGCAAACGCATCGAGCACCTGCCCCATCACCCCCCGATCATCCAGCACGGTTTGCCCGATAAAAATCCCGTCACGCTCGCCACGATTGATCACCAAGATATGTCGGAGTGGATCGGTATCTGTGCCAATAATTTCAGCAATTTGCATACGACCATCAATGATTAATGGCGTATTGAGTAGCCCGCGTAGACGGGTATTTTCTGCGGAGAGTTCGGCAAGTTTTTGTAGGCGGGCGCGAGCTTGCAGCAGTTCAGCTTGCATCGCAGTGTTTTCGCGGCGCAGTTGATCTTCCGATTTGGCTTGCTGATTGAGCCACTCAGCAGACAACACCGGATAATTGGCAACCGAATAAATCGGGTCAAATGCCGCATGCACGGTGCGCCGTGCAGGCTCAAACCACTCAGGATGCTGCCAGTCGAGCACCATCAGCAGCATGGATGCGACCAGCGCGAGGACAAAGGCACGAATACCCGGCGCTTCGCGACTGAAGATGTTGGTTTCCACGCTGCGTCACGCCTTGTTCAAACGACGATTAACCCACAAATAACATGTCGTGGTTGGGGTTATCAAAGTATTCGAGCACTTTGCCACCACCACGGGTCACGCAGGTTAGGGGATCTTCTGCCACCATCACGGGCAAACCGGTTTCACGCGACAATAAGGTGTCTAGATTACGCAGCAATGCCCCGCCACCAGTCAACACAATGCCACGCTCAGCAATATCCGCCGACAGCTCCGGTGGGGTTTGCTCTAGCGCAGTCTTCACGGCACTGACAATCGACGAGAGTGCATCAGAGATTGCTTCGAGCACTTCACTTGAATTGATCACAAACGAACGCGGCACACCTTCAGCAAGGTTACGACCGCGCACTTCGATTTCATCGACGTGACCATCGGCAAACGCCATACCCACTTCTTGTTTGATGCGCTCGGCGGTGGTTTCCCCAATGATGCAGCCATGTGCTTTACGCACGTAGTTGACGATATGCTCATCAAACAAATCACCACCCACCCGTAGTGAGTCGGCATACACACAGCCCGACAGCGAAATAATGGCGATTTCGGTGGTACCCCCACCAATATCGACCACCATTGACCCACAAGCTTGCTCAACCGGTAGACCCGCACCAATCGCAGCAGCCATCGGCTCTTCGATCAAGCGCACATCACTCGCCCCCGCGTGCATCACCGCTTCGCGGATCGCTTTACGCTCCACCAACGTCGATTTGCATGGCACACAGACCACTACACGCGGCATGGGGGGAAATAAACGCTTCTCGTGTACTTTGAGAATGAAATACTTCAACATGGTTTCGGTGACTTCAAAATCCGCTATCACGCCATCCTTGAGCGGACGAATCGCCGAAATATTGGCAGGGGTACGACCTAGCATTTGCTTGGCATCAATACCCACAGCCGCGACAGTCTTGTTGGAGCCACTGTGGCGGATTGCCACCACAGTCGGCTCATTCAGTACAATGCCTTGCCCTGGCATATACACCAATGTATTGGCTGTACCGAGATCAATAGCAAGATCAGTCGAAAATAGACCAAACAGACGTTTTAGAATCACAGGACATTCCAGCAGGAAAGAGGAGGCGGCAAGGCCGCAACTTTAACCAAATGCAGGCATTTGGACAAGTCGGCGTCTTGTGATAACGTGCCCGCCAACGTTTCACTCTCATGCTTCTATGCCGAGGAATACATGACTGATTCCACTGCTGCTTTATCTGCCGAACAGGTTCAAAAAATTGCCATCTTGGCACGTTTGGGAATCCAACCGGATGAAGCCCATCAATATGCTGACAGCCTCAATCGCATTTTAGGTCTGATGGAAAGCCTCAAAGCCATTGATACAGAAGGCGTCGTCCCTATGGCAAGTCCACACGACAATCCACAACCGCTACGCGTTGATGTGCCGACCGAACCCAATCGTCGTGATGCCTATCAAGCGGTCGCGCCATTGGTGCAAGATGGCTTGTACCTTGTCCCCAAAGTGATTGAGTAAGCATCCGATTTTGATCGAATGACTTTGTACGCTTTTTGAAAATTTCTGGAAACAAAACATGTCAGAACTGCATTTGCTCAGTTTGAAAGACCAGATGGCCGGATTAGCCAGCGGCCAATTCTCCTCGGTAGAACTGACTCAACACTATCTCAACCGGATTGCTGCACTTGATGGCAAGGTGGGAAGTTTTATTACCGTAACGCCTGAGTTGGCATTGGCACAAGCCCAAGCCGCCGATCACGCCCGCGCGCAAGGCAGCGCCACTGCCCTCACCGGTTTGCCGTTTGCCCACAAAGATATTTTTTGTACCCAAGGCGTGCGCACCTCAGCTGGCTCCAAGATGCTCGACAACTTTATCTCACCATACAATGCCACCGTGGTCGAAAAATGTGCGGCAGCCGGTTTGGTGATGCTCGGCAAAACCAATATGGACGAGTTTGCGATGGGCTCCTCCAACGAAAGCTCGTATTACGGCGCAGCCAAAAATCCGTGGGATTTAAGCCGCGTGGCCGGTGGCTCATCCGGTGGTTCAGCCGCGGCGATTGCTGCCGACCTCACCCCGCTCGCCACTGGCACAGACACTGGCGGCTCGATTCGTCAGCCTGCGGCGTTTTGTGGTTTGACGGGGATCAAGCCCACCTATGGTCGCGTGTCGCGTTTTGGCATGATTGCGTATGCTTCTAGCCTTGATCAAGGCGGCCCGATGGCACGCAGTGCCGCAGACTGCGCACAACTGTTGCAAGTCATGGCCGGTCACGACCACAAAGACTCCACCAGTGTGGATCGTCCGGTCGATGACTATGTGACTGCACTCGGTGAGTCGATCAAGGGTTTGCGCATTGGCCTGCCGCGTCAGTATTTTGCCGACGGCCTTGATGCCGATGTGAAGGCTCGGGTGATGGACGCGCTCAAGGTGCTTGAAGGCTTGGGCGCGCAGTTGGTCGAGATTGATCTGACCACCACCGATGCTGCCATTCCTGCCTACTATTTGATTGCTCCTGCCGAAGCTTCGTCGAACTTGTCGCGTTTTGATGGTGTGCGCTATGGCTATCGCTGCGATGCACCCAAAGATTTGTATGACCTGTACACCCGCTCACGTGCCGAAGGCTTTGGCAAAGAAGTGCAGCGCCGGATTTTGATTGGCACCTATGCCCTCTCGGCAGGCTACTACGATGCCTATTATCTCAAAGCACAAAAAGTCCGTCGCTTGATTCAACAAGACTTCCTCAAAGCCTTTGAACAATGCGATGTGATTGCAGGGCCGACCGTCCCCAGCACTGCTTATGCGCTGGGTGCCAAACAAGATCCCGTCGCGATGTATTTGGGCGATATCTACACTATCGCGGTCAACTTGGCGGGTCTACCCGCCTTGAGTGCGCCGTGTGGCGTCGATGCACAAGGCTTGCCGGTCGGTTTGCAATTGATTGGCAACTATTGGAGTGAAGGCCGCTTGCTCGCTGCCGCGCACCAATATCAACAACACACCACATGGCACACCCAGCGTGCCCCAATCGCGATGGAGGCTTAATCATGGCGAAATTGATTCATGGTTGGGAAGTGGTGATCGGTCTTGAGATTCACTGCCAACTCAACACCCAATCCAAGATTTTTTCGGGCAGCCCGACCGCGTTTGGCGCTGAGCCAAACACCCAAGCGAGTTTGATTGACTTGGCCTTACCGGGTGTATTGCCGGTGCTGAATGCCGAAGCGGTCAACAAAGCCATCCGTTTTGGCTTGGGCATTGATGCCGAGATCGGTCGCGCTTCGGTGTTTGCCCGCAAAAACTATTTTTATCCAGACTTACCCAAAGGCTATCAAATCAGTCAGATGGATTTGCCAATTGTGGGCAAAGGTCATGTCGATATCACCTTGGCTGATGGTTCGGTCAAACGGATTGGCGTCACTCGCGCCCACCTTGAAGAAGACGCCGGTAAATCCCTGCACGAAGATTTTGCGGGGATGTCGGGGATTGATCTCAACCGTGCGGGTACGCCTTTGCTTGAGATCGTGTCTGAACCCGATATGCGCTCTATCGAAGAAGCGATCGCTTATATCCGTAAGCTACATACTTTGGTGCGTTGGATCGGTATCAGTGATGGCAATATGGCCGAAGGCTCATTCCGCTGTGACTGTAACGTGTCGATTCGTCAACCGGATGAAGATACTTTTGGCACTCGTCGTGAAATCAAAAACTTAAATTCCTTTAAGTTTATTGAAAAAGCGATTATGGCTGAGATCTTATGGCAGATTGACGAGCTTGAGGCTGGTCGTGCGATCAAACAAGCAACGGTATTGTATGATCCGATCATAGACAAAACAGATTTGATGCGTGAAAAGGAAGATGCCAACGACTATCGTTACTTCCCCGATCCCGACTTGCTGCCCGTTGTCGTCAGCCAAGCGCAAATTGATGCGATTGCCGCTGAACTGCCTGAACTGCCCGAAGCCCGCCGCGCGCGTTTTGTCAGTGACTACAGCTTGCCTGAATACGATGCACGAGTCCTGACCGGTTCACGTGATTTGGCAGACTTCTTTGAAGACACCGTCAAAGCCGCTGGTGGCGTGGCACAAGCCAAACCGTCCGCCAACTGGGTGATGGTCGAGTTGCTCGGTGCCTTGAGCAAAGCCGAAAAAGAGATTACCGACTCGCCGGTGAGTCCTGCCCAGCTTGGCGGCATGATTGCACGGATTGCCGACAACACCATTTCCGGCAAAATTGCCAAGCAAGTGTTTGCGGAGATGATGAGCGGCAGCGGTCAAACGGCTGACCAAATCATTGCAGAGAAAGGCTTGAAGCAAGAAACCGATACCGGTGCGATTGAAGCGATCATCCGTGACGTGTTGGCGGCCAATCCTGCGATGGTGGCAGATGTCAAAGGCGGCAAAGAAAAAGCCTTTAACGGCTTGGTCGGTCAGGTGATGAAAGCCTCCAAAGGCAAAGCTAACCCTGCTCAAGTCAACGAGTTGATGAAAAAACTCCTCGCTGACTAACGAAAGGGCGAGGATGACCTGTCTGCTTGCAGGCAGGTCACTTATACTCGCGCACAATAACAACTTGATGCAGATATCATGAAGGCAACGTTTTTACCGATTGGATTGCTGATCACCTTGGGGGCAACCGTGTTGGTTGGCTGTCAATCGCAACCGACCGTGAGTCCCAAACCGACCTCACAACCCCAGCGTGAGTTGGTGGTAATCCCGACACCCACGCCCACCATAGATCCCGAAAAGAACAAACCCAAGCCAACTAAACCCGAACGCAAACCCACACCGACCAAACCGAAGCCAGATAAACCCAAACCGGTCGAACCTTTGCCGATAGAAGTGATTCCCGAACCTGAGCTGGGCAATGCACCGGTCAACGGCAAGCGCCCGACCCAAGCGGTGACTCAAGAGTTGCTCAAAGAAGCCGAAACCCTGCGTCAACAAGGCAAGCTTGATGCAGCAGCCAACACCTACCGGCAAGCACAAAACATCAATGGCGCGCACACGCAAAGCTATGCTCGCTTGAGTGAAATTGCCCTCAAAAAAGGCAATCCCCGCGAAGCCGAGCGCCAAGCACGGATGGGGTTGGCACAAGCAAAAACGGCTGCTCAGCGCAGAGCCTTTTGGACATTGATTGCCCTCTCACTTGACGCACAGGGCAAAAAGAACGATGCCTCACGGGCGCGTTATGAAGCCTCACGTATCAAATAAAACAGGGCGCAATTTGCGCCCTTGATCAGCTCAACGTCACTTACTTGACATCTTTGAGTTTGATATCTTTGGGATTGTCATCCTGACCACCACCAAACAGCGGCCCCATACCACCAGCCCCTGCACCCGTTTGTAACCCCTTCATCGCACGCATCATTTTGGTAATGCCGCTCGGCGTCGCCAGCTTTTTCATCATTTTTTCCATCTGACCATGCTGTTTGAGCAAGCGATTGACGTCTTGGACTTCCATGCCACAGCCAGCAGCAATCCGGCGTTTACGACTGGTATTGATCAGATCAGGATTGCGACGCTCTTTGATGGTCATCGATTGGATAATCGCTTCCATCCGCTTCATGGCTTTTTCGGGGTTGGCGTCTTGGACGGCTTGTTGCATGCCGCTACCGCTCATGCCGGGCAGTTTATCCAAAAAGCCCGCCATACCGCCCATCGCGCGCATTTGCTCAAACTGCGTCAGCATGTCTTCAAGGTTAAAGCCGCCACCACGTTGCAGCTTTTTCGCCATTTTTTCGGCTTTTTCTTTGTCGATTTTACGCTCGACTTCTTCGACCAGCGACAACACGTCACCCATGCCGAGAATCCGCTGGGCAACACGCTCAGGGTGGAATGGCTCTAGCGCATCCGACTTTTCGCCCATGCCCAAAAACTTGATGGGCTTGCCGGTAATCGCACGTACCGACAAGGCCGCACCCCCACGCGCATCACCGTCGGTTTTGGTCAGGATCACACCGGTGAGTGGCAACGCATCGTTGAAGGCTTTGGCGGTATTGGCCGCATCTTGACCGGTCATCGCATCGACCACAAACAGCGTCTCGGCAGGTTTGATCGCGGCATGCAGGTCTTTGATTTCATCCATCATGCTGTCGTCGATGTGCAAACGACCAGCCGTATCGACAATCAACACATCGGCAAATTGGATTTTGGCTTGCTCAATGGCGCGATTGGCAATGCTAATCGGCGCTTCATCGGGGCTAGAGTGGACAAACAGCGCGCCCACATCACCTGCCACGGTCTTGAGCTGCTCAATCGCGGCCGGACGGTACACGTCAGCAGACACCATCATCACTTTTTTCTTTTGGCGCTCTTTGAGAAAGCGTGCCAACTTACCAGCAGTGGTGGTTTTACCCGCACCTTGCAAACCGGCCAGCAAGATAATCACAGGGGGTTTGCTGTTGAGATCAAGGCTTTCGTTGGCAGCGCCCATCATCTCGGTCAGTTGATCATAGACGATCTTCACAAACGCCTGACCCGGCGAGAGCTGCTTCATCACCTCTTGGCCTAATGCTTCGCTTTTGACCTTTTCAATAAACTCACGCGCCACCGGCAAGGCCACATCGGCTTCCAGCAAAGCCATCCGGACTTCACGCAAGGTATCTTTAATATTGTCTTCGGTCAGCTGGCCTGTCCCTGCCACATTACGAAGACTTTGGGACAAACGATCGGTTAGCGTTTCAAACATGGTTCATGCACTCAGGCAATTTGCCGCAAAAATAACGTCTAGGATAGGAAAATCCGGCGTAGGATGCTATAGGATAAGCCTGCTTATTGCATCTGCCGAGCGATTGGCTGGGCAATTGCACCAAACCTTGACTGTTTTTCATCTTGATGATTGTGTGGCATGAATGCCTTGATTTTATTTTTGGTGATTTTTGCGTTGTCGGCGTATGCCAGTATTTTTTGGCATCTATGGTCGCATCTGCTCAATAAACAACCGCCTCGACGCATGGCTAGCCTGTCCATTTTGCTGATCGGCTTTTTGCTGCATGGGATTGCGCTACTTCCCCACCTGATGACGCCGTTGGGGCTAGACCTCAACGTGTTCAACATCTTATCGTTGACCGGTTGGCTGATGTTGGGCTTTACCCTGATTTTCTCGACCTATCGCCCGATTTTAGGACTCAACCTGCTGGCGATTCCGGTGGCAAGTTTGGGGCTGTTGGCAGGTGTGTTTTTACAAGCGCCTTATCGTCCGCTACGCGACGCCTCAAGTGGCCTCGAAGCGCATATTTTGCTGTCACTTGCCGCCTATTGCTTGCTCTTGATGGCGGCGATTCAAGCGGTACTGCTGCATTTTCAAAACCGTGAACTCAAGCATCGCAGTGAACGCCGGATTTGGGTCGCTTTACTCCCCTCGCTACAGAGCATGGAGACCCTGCTGTTTGACATGCTACTGGTCGGCTTTGGTCTACTGACCTTGGCGCTGGGTTTTGGGACAGTGGCGGTTGATGACTTGCTGGCGCAGCATCTGGTACACAAAACCGTGTTTAGTGTGTTGTCGTGGTTGGTGTTTGCGGTGCTCTTGTTTGGTCATTGGCAAATGGGTTGGCGTGGCTTACGCGCCGTTCGCTTTACCTTATGGGGTTTTGGTTTGTTGCTGATCGGGTTTGTTGGTAGCAAGTTAGTCTTAGAACTCTTTTTAAACTAAACAAAACTCCCCGCACCTCATCGCTGCGGGGAGACTAGTTTTAAACTTGTTGCAAGAACACCTCAGGGCCAATATTGCCATCGTGCCCGTTGGAAAATGCTTCCCATGCATTGCGCTCAGCTTGGGCAAACACTTCATCGGTCAATGGGTAATAACCGGCATAACTGCCCTTAAACAAATTGACGTACATGCCCCACACCAAGTTGACGGTCAGCTCAACCGCTTGGTCGCGGACAACACCCACTTGACGCGCAAGGGTGGCAAAAAACCATAGCGGCAGCATTTGCTCCCGCTGACAATGCCAGCTGTGCTCGCTGCGATAGGGGACATGGTGCTGTAATTCCAAAAACTGAAATTCATCGGGATATTGCTCAGCAAACTCAATCAGTCGCCCCCAAAATCGGGTAAACAACTCACGAATTGTGCCATTGAGCGCAAAAATCCCTTGATCTTGCAGCAGCACTTTCTTCAAGGTTTGCCCACAGTGCACCAGCACTGCATTGACCAAATCCTCTTTGTTTTCAAAGTACCGATAAATCGTGCCTGTGCCAACTCCGGCAAGCTCAGCAATGTCCGGAACCGCTGTCCCGCAGTACCCGCGCTGAGCAAACAGATGCAGTGCCGCTTTGAGAATTGCATCGCGTCGTGCCAACTGCCGAATTTGACCGGGGCGCAAATTCGAACGGGTGTCGCTTGGAAGAACGAACTGATTCATGTCTTGTCCTACCACCCTCTGAGAGTGATTACCGCCATCATTGTTGTGTGTTTTGATGCCGTGATCGTTTGATCAAGGCATCGCTGCTTCCGTGATTTAGCCCAAAACGGAATATGCGTTCAAGTTTTGCACGCATCAGCAAGAACAGTTTATACCGAACGGGTCAAGGGTCAAAATCGCCAAAAAATTATCATTCCTGCCAATTACAGCTATCAAATTGTTTATGAAATGAATATTTCATGACTTTTCAGTCATCGTTATTTTTGTGACGCATTTTGGCAATACACATTCATTTT
>CALFYA010000412.1 GCA_937952925.1 uncultured Moraxellaceae bacterium | reverse complement strand
AGACACTCTTTCCCTACACGACGCTCTTCCGATCTAACAAGGCAGGCTATGTGTACGCCACCAGCCCGATGGCTTTGGCGCGTGCTAAGCGTCTGTTGCAACAAGCCGGTCTTCCCGTATGGAATGACCCTGCTGTGCCCAAAAGTGGTGACTGTAGCGTAACGCAGACTGAGCTGCTGACCGATGGCAAGCTGTTTGTGGAGGCGTATGAGTTAAACGCAAAGCCTGATGAGGCACTGTCTAAAATCGCTGAGCAGCTGGCCAACTACGCACTTTCAGACACACAATCGTTTTTTAAAGACAAGGTTAAAACCGACTTGGTGCTGATGAACGATGATGACTTTGGTTATTTTGTCAAGCATGCCACCAGCATTGAGCCACATGTACGCATTAACCAAGAGACTGGCGTGGCTGACGGCGGCGGTTTGTTTTATACCGAAAACCTGCCACCCGAAAGCCTGATGATTCAATTGGTGATGGCTTCAGATGAGCGCAGTAAGTCGGGTGCAACCAGAGCCAGTGAGGTGCTAGATTGGGTGCTAGCCGGTGACAAAGGTCTACACAATAAACTGCTGCAAGTCGGCGGAGATGCCACAACTGGGCGTGGTCAAGTGTTGGTACATGTAGCAGGAGGTGTGTAATGAGCCATAAGCATAATAAAAACCAAAATCACAGCACTGCATCGCAGACGAGTGTCGTTCATAAACCTAAGCCTGTAGTGCAAACGCTAGACCAAAAGCGTGCTGAATTTATTTGGAAAAAAATGATGCAGATGCAGCGCAATCAAGGCACGCTGTTTGATGCTTACACCAAACTCAGTAAAGGTGCTGGCACGCTGATCATGCAAAATGGCCTGATGCCGACGTTGGCATTTTATGGCCAAAAAACCAAGGGCTCTTTTTCTCGTGCGGGCGGTAACGAACATGCGGCTCTACTTGAGGATATTTTTGCGTGGTTGCAGCAACAAGGGCTGATTAAAAACGCTGAGTTCTCCGCAGTGATGAGCGAGATCTGCCAGAAATCTAGCCCAGAATACCGTCAGATCACTGAGGAAACGCTAGCAGTGATTCGTTGGATTCGGCATTTTGCCAGTGCATTAAACGTGGGTAACACACAAGCTGGAGCGTAATGATGGGTATTGCAGCCACACCGCGCTATATGGATGATAATGCTGCCGGTTTTTATGACAGCTTGTCGCCAGCGGCAAAGTTTTATACATTTTTCCCTGTGTGGAAAAATGACTGGAGCTTAGACGACCACGCCAAAAACGACGCACTGAACAAAGTTTTGCCGTACTCTGCAGCAGCACAAGCACAGACCAAAGCCCTGATTGCACGTCAAGATACTCTAATGGCGAACGTCGACCCGCAAATCAAGCTATCCATTAGTGCTAAAAGTCTCGCGCCATTTATGACCGGCACAGGCATGGAGCATCCGCTCGAAAACGGCTTTGCGTTTATTCAGCCGTACGGTCTGCCGTATCTGGCGGGGAGTGGTGTCAAAGGCGTATTGCGCAACACGGCACGACTGTTGGCGCAAGATGCGTTCGGCGAGGGTGCACACGGTTGGACAGCCAAAACTGAAGAAGCCCTGTTCGGCTCTGATGTACCGACTGGCAACGAAAATTCAGAGCAGTTCTTGCGCGGTGCATTAACGTTTTGGGATGTGATTGTGTCACCAAAAGTCAGCACTGTTGGTGGTAAAGCACCCCAATCCATGTCTGTAGACATTCTGACCCCGCACCAGAGCCACTACCTGCAAGGCACTGACACGCCTCATGATTCGGGGCAGCCGATTCCTGTGCCGTTTTTGTGCGTCGCCGCTGGTGCTGAATTTAATTTTCATATCACTGCTAACCCGCACTTGCTTGAGCACGCAGGGCTAACCGACTGCTGGCAAGATATGCTACAAAAGTGCTTTGAATACACTTTTGACTGGTTCGGTTTTGGTGCTAAGACTGCCGTTGGATATGGTGTGCTTGAGCTCAATACCGCCAAGCTCGAGCAAGACAAAAGGCAGCGTGAAGAACAAGCAAGGGCTGAAAAGCTCAAAACTGCTCAAGCTAATCTCAGCCCGAATCAAGCGATGTTGTTGGCGTTTGAAACCAACTTGCCTGAAGAGAGCAAATGGAAAGGCAAGGGACCGGTGACCAGCGTGGCGGTTGATATCGACGGCAAAAAATACGGGTTTGCTGAGCTATGTACAGTGGTTGAGACGTGGCAGGATCACGCTGACATTCAGGCGGCTTTGACCATGTTTGAAGCTAAGCTACCGATCTGGTTCGGTAAACCAATCAAAGAAAACAAAAAATGGAAGGAGCGTATTAATACACTGAAACGTCAAGCAGGGTTATTATAATGCCAAACTTAATTCTAAACACTTGTGGCACTAGCTTACTGACTAACTTAGGCATCGATGCTGAGTTACGCCAGATGCTCAACCAATCAGCCAACCTACAGCGTTGGGAGCATATGCCCACAGAGGTTGCGGCGAGATTGCACCAGCATGTTGCTGCACGCCAACAATTACTGATTGATGCCGATGACGCCCAAGCAAAGCGGCTGAGTGCAGAGTTAAACGGCTTGTTATGCTGGCACAGTCAGGCTGATTGGAAGCCATCTTCATCTGATATGTATCTGTTGTTGGCAACGGATACTGCACTTGGCGCGAGTACAGCTGAGGCAATATCTGCTTGGTTGCAACATCGAGGTTATAGCGCCCAAGTGATTTCAGCCGATGGACTGAACACAGGATCTCTGGAGAGCTTTAGACAGGCACTGTCAAGCTTGGTTCGGCGGCTTGATGAGTTGCTCACAAGCTATAAAGCGAGCGGCTATCAAATTCAATTCAATTTGACAGGTGGTTTTAAAAGTCTCAACGGTTTTTTGCAGGCACTATCTACCCTTTATGCTGATCAAAGCTTCTATTTGTTTGAAGGCAGTAGTGAGATTATTCGTATCCCGACGTTACCGCTCACACTCGACGCCTATCAGCTCATTACGGATCATTTGAATACCTTCAGGCGACTCAGCCAGTCGATGACGATTAACGCCACACAACAAAAGTCAATTCCTGAACTGATGTTGTTTCATTTAGGTGATGAAGTCATGTTGTCGGAATGGGGAGAGTTGTTGTGGTTATCATCTCATAGATGTATTTACCAGCAAAAACTATGGCCGAGTTGCTCTGATCGGGTTCGATATGATGCTGATTTTGTATCAAGTTGTGATGGCCGTTCACCCGATCTGCTGTATTTGATTAATGATCGTATTGCCATGCTTTCGGCCTATGCCGAGGGCGATTGTAAATTGATGCTTAAAAAATTAGATGCCAAACCACTGCAGCAGTCCAAGTATAAAGCTGAGAATATTTGGGAGTGTGATCTAGATGGTAATTATCGAATATTTATGAAAAAAGAGGGTTATCAATTCACCTTGCAAAAAGTAGATAAGGCGCTGCACTAATGACCCTACCCATCAGCCGCCACCGCATCCGATACCAAGCCATCACGCCGATCAAACTACCGGAGTATGCAGGTTCAGCGTTGCGGGGCGCATTTGGACACGCGCTCAAATCCATCGCTTGTATGACTGCTCCTCGCAACCGAGGAGTGTGTTGTTGTGAGCCTGCGACCAGCTGTCTGTATCGCCAATTGTTTGACCCACCCATGCAGCAAGTCCAGCACGACCAGCAGCAAGACATTCCTGCACCGATCGCAATTGAGCCGGTGCTGGGCGGAGTGGTGCTGCAAGAAGGTGAGCAAGGCTATTTTGATGTGGTGTTGATTGGGCAGTTTGCCCATCAACAGCAGATGATTATCCAGTTGGCATGGCAACGTGCGCTACATGACGGTATAGGTGCTGCCGACCCACAAGGGCGACGCGGCCAGGCGATGTTGCTGGGCATGAGTATGCTCGATCAACCCGCGAGCAACATTCCACCCAACCCCAGAGATGTACACCTGCAATTGGTCAGTCCGATGCGCCTACAGCATTACGGTGATTGGATTACCGCCGAACATCTCACCGCACCGATTTTACTCAAAGCAGTACTACGCCGTTATCAGATGATGGCGCAACTGTATGCCATGCCGCAACAATCATTTCAAAGCGTTGAAGCTAGCGTTGATTTTGATGCCATACAGCTTGAGCGTCGGGTCAAATGGACACAATGGACACGCTATTCTAGTCGCCAAAAACGTGAAATGAATCTCGGTGGACTCGTGGGCCGAGTCTACCTGCGTGATATTCCTGATGCGGTTTGGCCTTATCTTTACTTGGGGCAATGGCTTCATGCGGGAAAGAACAGCATATTTGGTCTAGGCCAGTATCGTATTGTTGATCAACTCTGGCAGCCTCAAGTTTCACCCCATCACGAATTACAGCTTGTTCAGTCTTGTGCGGGCTGATGTTATTCAAGCAACGCTTTTGTGTCACATGATGCAAGGTCAGTGACACAACCTGTCCAACGTTTCTGCCACCATACAAGCTTGTGGTTCGTCCGGCCTCTGAAGTTTTGCATTTAAGCTGTTGTTGTGGCGGCATTCATCACCTCATGCCTGAGCTACAGCACCTGCGATCAAACATCTGCATCAATCCAGAAGGAAGACAACATGGCTTTATTTGTTTATGTCACCAAACAGTGTCAGCAAGATGCAACCAAGCACCAACTCAAGTCTGAATTACAAGAGCTTGTTGCACGAATTGAGCAACAACAAGCCCTATGGAGCCTAGATGCTTTTCTACATCCTTTTTGGGTCAAAAAGCGTCTAGGTAATCGTCATACACGTCTGATCTGCCGCATCGAAAGTCATACCGTGGGTGGTGAGGTACACGACGTGCTGGTGATGATGTCAATCATGCAGCGTGGGAGTCGAGAGTACGAAGATTTATTTGTTAATATTGCCCAAAAAGGTGAGGCACTTTATCAACGCACTGTGGTACGTGAGGATATTCTCAGTCATCTGTCCTTGCGCTTGACGGCGCAGGATGTTCCTCATAAGCCTAGTTTGAGTATAGACGAAACGGGGCTGTTGTACGGTGTACGTAACCAGCATCAGCACACCGAACATCAGTTCCAACAAGAGATGGTCTATGACTCTTGGACGTGGGTTGAGCATAGTCCGACGCATCTGGATCAACAAGACTTACAACAGATTGCGCTTCAATTGCGTCAAATCATTGATCATCAAGCAGACGAAGGTGTGCATGAGTTGGGAGTGTTTGGTCACTATCGTGCGCGACTGTGGCATAGCGGGCATCGTCGTTTTGCCTACCTCACCTTAGAAAGTGTTGATACTCAAGTTATTCCTCATGATCGACAGGTATCCATTGATGAACTCGATGGTCTTGCACAACAAGACGACCTAGAGGCGCTGCAGCATAAGCTGTGTCAGGGTGCACGACGCGCGTATCCGTTTATCACATTAGCTGATGAACAAGCTTGGCTTCACATTCAAGCGGATCAAACTGCCAATCTCGCATTGTCACCTGAAGAAGCGGCGATTTTGGCAACAACCCAACAACAGGATCGACCCTTTCCGCTGTTTATCAACGGTCGTGCAGGTAGTGGCAAATCAACAGTGCTGCAATATTTGTTTGCGGACTATCTCCACCACCAAATGACTACACCCAATCTGGTGCCACTAGCCTATTTTTCTTGCAACCGCTCGCTCGTTGATCGTGCAGCAAAGACCATGATCAATGTGCTGCAACACAGCTGTCGTTACCAGCAACACCTGTCCGAACATTTATCTGCACAAGTGGCTGCAAGCTGCTACGAGTTTCGTCAATATTTGATGAGTTTGTTGTCTAGTGAGGCGCGTGGGCTATTTGACCCCACGTTACGCATGAGCTACGGGCGATTCCGTCAGTTGTGGCAGGCAAAATTTGGCAAAATGCCAGAAAAAAATCGTTACTCCGCAAGTTTATGCTGGCATGTCATCCGCTGTTATATCAAAGGACGCCAAGCAGACGCTTGGCTTGACCCCGAAGAATATCGGGAGTTGCACGAAAATGACCGTCAGCTTGATCCACAGATTTTTAATCATATCGAAAAAAAGGTCTGGAAGGACTGGTATGAGCCGTTGTGCCGCGAACGACAATACTGGGATGACCAAGATCTTGCACGTTACGTCTTGCAAAATAATTTGATCAAGCCAACGTTTGGGGCCATTTTTTGTGATGAATCACAAGACTTTACCCGTATTGAGCTGCAAATCATTTTGCGTTTGAGTGTGTTTAGCGATCGTCAACTGCAGCCACATGAAATTCAGCGCGTGCCGTTGGTGTTTGCGGGAGATCAGTTCCAAACGCTCAATCCAACAGGGTTTCGCTGGGAGGCAGTCAAAGCACAAGTGATGGAGCAATTTGTGTTTGCACTTGATCCCGCCAAGCACAGCAGCACGGCTGAGATGAACTATCGAGAGCTGAGTTTTAACTTTCGCTCCTCGCATCGAATTGCGGATTTTAGCAATATTGTGCATGGTTTACGTGCTCGCTTGTTGGCAGAGTCACGGCTCAAACCGCAGCAGTCTTGGTATTGCAATCCGCATAGCCGTGAAGTGGTGTTTGTCAATCAACAAGATGAATTGTTGTTTCAACAGCTACAACAACAGCGTGATGTGGTGGTGGTCTTACCCTGCAACGATGGTCAGGAGGCTGAATATATTGCGGCTGACCCAGTACTTCAGGCGTGGCTCAAGCCACAGCATCATGGGATTACCCAAACCCCGTGTATTAGCGTGATCTCCGCAAAAGGCTTGGAGTTTGAGCGCGTGGTGATGTATGGCTTTGCTCAAGATCGGCCTAGTTCATTGTTGAACATGACCCCTCAAAAGGGGGCTTCAGACCAACTCATCAACACCGAATACTATCTCAATAAATTGTATGTGGCGGTGACCCGTGCTCGCAGTCAACTGGTGATTGTGGATGGTGCTCAGGACTATCACACGTTTTGGCAGCATTTTGCCAATGCTGGAAAACCCCCTTTTGGATTGGCAAATCTAGAGCGTGACGATCAACCGTGGCTGCCTTTTTTGGGGACTATCCGTGCGGCACAACTCGACGATTTGACTCCTGATGCAGACGATATTCGTAATATGCAAATGAACGCTGAGCAGTTTGCGATGCAAGGTCGTGAGCTTGAGGACAGTCAGTTGTTGCTACAAGCGGCCAACTTGTACGAACAATTGGGCTTATGGCCATTACAACGACATTGTTTGGCAGATGCGTATGCTATACAGGGAAATTATCAGCAAGCAGCCGAATTATTTGAAGATATTGAGCGATGGTCAGATGCCTATCGTAATTACTGGCGTGCGGCTTGTTGGGATGGTGTACTTCGCATCGTCAACACTCAGCAGGTGTGTGGTCAAGAGCCTGAGGCGTTGGTGGTGCGGCTGTTGTGCCGAGAACAACGTTCATTACCACTGTATATCGAGGTGTTGCAAAAGCTACAAACCATTGCACCAAATCTTGCTGATTACAGTGCGGATCGTCAGGCGTGGCAGCAAGCATTTTTGCAGTTAATTCCACAGATCCCGATTGAAGATCAGCCCAGCCGTTGGACTCAGTTGTTGTCCTGTTTACAATGGCTACACCAAATAAGTTGGCTTGCATCGACCGTGCCCGCGAGCGTGTTGGCACAGGTCGCCTATCAAGCGCAAGATCTAGTGTTGGCGTGTCAGTATTGGGACGATGCCCAGCGCGTTGAGAAGTTGCCGCCGCCTCATCCACAATACGCACAAGCGATTATTCAGACTCGCCATTTTCCAGACAATGCTCAGGCGCTGATTGACCTCAAACAACATGAGGTGTTGTATCGTGAGCTGACAGCATATCAGGATGCGCCGCGATTGCCGACCGTACTGTGGAGCAATATGCTTAAGGTGCTGCGTCCGCAACACGCTCAGCACGAGCAGTTGGTGCAGTATTATTTGTCGCGCTCAACCCATCTGGAGTTGCTTGATCAGTTGATCCAAGAAATTGGCTTGGTGCGCACGAATTCGACGTGGTTTCGTCAAGCCAAAAAAGTGCGTCTGTTTCGTGCAGTACAACAATTGCAATGGCCTGTGGTGTTTGAGGGACTACAAGCGTTGACAGGGCAACAATTGACCCTCAATCAACTTCGTCGTTTGATGATCAACAGTCAAAAGCAAAAGCAGCATAAGTCCATCAAGCTAGAGGAGTCACAGTTACTGACCTTGCAAGCCCTGTCAATTTCAGAAGCCTTACAGATGCAAGGTACAGATCGCCACGACAGTGACGAGATGACCAAACTGCTCAAGATGTTGAAACAATTATTTGCGTCGATTGAAAAACGGACAACCAAAGAGCGCCATAAATCGTCTCAGAAGGAGACGGTGGTTTGGCATGTGGACAGTGAGTCTGCACTGGTGCTTGGTGCCGTGCTTGAGCGTTGCGCTCACTTTAATGAAATGCTGACCTTTTATGAGCAGCTTGAGAGTGTTGAGCAACACGCTGAGTATGCCAAGCAGCGTTGGCTGTTGTGCAAATATCGCCAAGCGGCCAATTTTGAGCGAATGCAGGATGATTATTTGCGCAAAGCAGATCAGTTTGTAGATGTTTTACGCAAAGAAGAGTACCTACAGCGTGCTCAAGACAGTGCAAAACGTGCACAGGATGCCTATCAACGTGCTGACGAATGTCGGGCACTATGCAAGATTTCACAAGAGCATATCAACGCACTGCCTGAATATCCGGTGTTGTTTGATGCAGATCAGGTTTGTTTGCAACTGCTCGGTTTGAATCAACCGGTATCATTATGGTTGGACGTACCCGATACATTAGCGCATCCGCATGTGTCTGATCCCAACAGCGATACACTTATTGATGTGGATGTCGCCGTTGTACCAGCGCATGGTGAGTCACCAACTGTCGTATTGGTGGCAGACACACCAGAAACTGTCGAAGCCGCTACTGAGCACGCGTACCCAGACGAAACGGAAACGGTGGATACGGCAACTACAACATGCGTGCCTGATGTGGCGTCTGAAATGATCAAGGATGACCAAGTATTGGCTGTGGCAGATCTGTTGCCTACTGATATACAAGCTGTGTCGGTTACAGCTGACGATGTAGAGCAGTGCGACATACCGCTTGTATCTGATACGACACCACCCGTAGTCGCAGACGAAGCGATCGCCAATGATACGACACCCCTTCGTTTAGAGGTCGCCGCAATCGAGGTAGAGCCGATCGTTACGCAGGCCGCAACTGCCCAACCAGATGCTGAGATGGTGTCGATTTTGCCCACTGCAGCACTGTTGCCGCGTACCGAATTGACTCTGATGGATTATCGCTTGCTGTTGGTAAGGCAAACTCGTCGTTTAAATATTGAACATCTACTGACCGGTGAGCAGGTGTCGATCCGAATCGATCAACAGTTGGCACAAGGAGATTGGTCGTTACAGGTTCAACCGTCGGGCGATGAGTATGCGTTGGTGGGTACGCCGTGGCTGCTGCAATTTGAACCAGTATCCCATCGCTGCCGTGTGTTGTGGCCTGCTTATGGTATTGATTTGGGATTGCGGTATTAAGCTTTAGTTCTATCGGGGGTGGGTTGTGTTGGCGACCACCCCCATCCACATATATCCCCTAGCAGTGAAGTCACCTGTTTGCTTCACAAGCTTTTAATCCAGCCCATGCCCATCTCTCACATGTTAAAGATTGATCATCTTTTCACCAGAGGGTGCTGTGATGAGTCATTCGATGTTGTGGACGGGAATGTACGATTTGAGCGACGACAAGCTTCGTCAATTGATGCGGCAGTTGTTTGAGGGCTATGGCTTACGCACCCAGTATTCGGTGTTTGAGTGCTGGCTAGATTGGGCAACACGTCAAGCGTTGATGATGCAGTTGGGCGAGTTGTGCGAGCAGCACGATCGCGTAGCCTTTGCTCAAGTGATTAAACCACACGATATTATTACCTTAGGTTCGCAGCCTACGGTCGCTCCTGCTGATTATTTTTATATTGGTTAGGGGGTAGTGATCATGCGTACTGTCTATGTTGATCGTCGTGATAGCCGTTTGACTGTGGATCATGATCGGTTGCTTGTCGATATCCCCGAACACCCACGCCCGCTGTCTTTGCCATTGCTGCAAATCAAAACCGTGGTGATTGCGAGCCAAACGACACTCGATAGCCGTGTTTTGCTCAAGCTATCGGAGTGCGGGATTGGGTTGGTGGTACTCAATCCGACTCATGCTGAGCAGTCGATGATGAGTATTCCCAATTCACACGGGCACAGCGCACGTCGTTTGGCACAATATCGCTTGGTGCAAGATGACAAAATGATCCAAGACGCTTGTCGGTCGTTGGTGTTGTTTCGGCTAAAGTCGCAAATCAAGCTACTGATGACGCTCACCAGTAGCCATCCTCATGCAGCCTACAAACTCAGACAAGCCGCACAGCAGTTGCGCGAGCTGTGGCAACAATATGCGACCAATCAAACGCTGAGTGTCGCGCAGTGGCGTGGGGTTGAAGGCAGTGGGGCGCGGATGTTTTTTGCAGGCTTGGCGGCGGCATTGCCTGCGTGGACGGCGTTTACCGGACGCAATCGACGCCCTCCCAAAGATCCGGTCAATGTGTTGTTGTCGTTGACCTATACGATTGTCCATGCTGAGTGTGTGCGGGCATTGTATGCCGTCGGTTTGGATCCAATGCTGGGGGTGTATCACCAAGCGGACTATGGTCGTGCGTCTTTGGCGTGCGATTTGACTGAGATGTTACGGTCGCATGTGGATCGTTGGGTGGTGCAGTTGATCGCCAAGCAATTTTTGCTGGAGGCGCATTTTTCGCGTAGTGAGAAGTATCCGTGTGTGCTAGGCAAAGCGGGACGGGCAATTTACTACGAGCAACTAGAGACGCAGATGAAAACATGGCGGCGGATGTTGCGGTTGTTGGCGCATCGCTGGGCTGAGCGGGTGTTGCAATCGATGCCGGAGGCGTAATCATGCATTTGCGTTCTTGGTTGTTGTCTTATGATATCCGCGACAAAAAACGCTTGTCGCGGGTATATCGGATTGCGTCAAATCTGGGGATACAGATCAATTATTCGGTGTATTACTTGGAGCTTGAGCCCAAAAGGTTGGCGCAAATGTTGGCTGCGCTGACGAAGGTGATTGATCGGCGCGTAGATTTTGTGCGGCTGTATCCGTGTAGCAAGTTGTCGGAGTTTCACTTTTTGGGTGCGACGTGGTCGATGAATGATATTCATTGTTTTTCGGCGGGTGTGCGTGAGATGGGGCAAAATTTTGCTGATCAGGCGGTGATTGATTTGAGTAAAGATGCCGATGATTTGAGCGCGTGGTACTTGTAAGATGCTGATACATCTTGTATATTTGCTCACGCAGGGATGTTTGGAACTCCCGTCGGCTCTTTGTCAGACAATTCGCATCAAA